>JAUIAG010000474.1 GCA_030425355.1 Verrucomicrobiia bacterium | reverse complement strand
GCGCTTCGTGGTACTCTTCATCCGACCCCGGTCAGTCACTGCATCAATCGGGTTACATGGGTCTGTATGTTCTCATGGAAAAGATCAAGCGGGGTGAGGACAGGGTCGATGTGGAGCCGCTGCGGCAGTCCGATACGGACGGCGAAAGACTGACCGGTGGGTACATCTTCAAAATCGACCGCCTTGATCCCGGCGACAGCGGCATCAGTGCCGGTGGCCAGCGACTCGCGATGGTGGAACCCAAGGAATCGGAGTTGATCCCTGAACAGCGACGCTATCTGCAGAATTATGTGGATGCGTTCAACCGGTCACTGATCCTGCCTGCTTCCGGCAACTACCGGCAGTTCATCGACACAGGCAGCTGGGTGGATCACCATATTCTCAATGAATTCACCAAAAACCCGGATGCATTCCGGCTCAGCGCCTATATGCACAAACCCCGCAGCGGGCCCATTGTCGCAGGACCGGTGTGGGACTTTGACAGGACCATGGGCAATGACGATGACGACAGGGCCTTCAACCCGGTGGGATGGTCCAACGTCCGCACCTATGGCTGGTATGGTCCGCTGCTGCGGGATCCGGATTTTCAGCAGATGTGGATAGACAGGTTTCAGAATTTGCAGGAAGACTCCGGTCCGATGGCCGTGGAGTCGATGCATGCGGTCATCGACGGGATGGCCGATGAAATCCGGGAGGCGGCGGCCCGGAACTATCAGCGATGGCCCCAGGTGGCACCGCCTTTCGGCACCTTCCAGACCGAAGTCGATCAGCTCAAAACCTGGGTGCGGAGACGGATGCAGTGGATCAATTCCCTCTACCCGGACAAACCGAGGCTGACAACCAGCCTGATGAGCCCCGCCGACGGCCCGGTGTTCCTCGATTTTGAAAATGGCAGCGGAGTGATCCATTACCGGATCGACGGGCTCGATCCGAGGGCACCGGGTGGAGCCGCCCGGACAGGCAACCGGACACACTCCCGCACCGGAAACCCGCGACAGATCTCGTCCACCGTGCGCATTACCGCACGCGCCCGCTCCGGAAATACATGGAGTGCGATGATGGACCGGTATGTGGTGATTGGTCCCGCTCCAGAACTCAGAATCAGCGAAATCCACTACCACCCCGCATCCACAGATGCAGATGGCGGTTCAGGCGGGGAGCTGGAATTCCTTGAGCTTGTCAATCACGGCGATTCCACAATCCGCCTCGACGGACTGCGGGTCATTGACGGCATTGATTTTTCCTTCCCCGACATATCCATGGACCCGGGCGAAGTGATCGTGCTGGCTGCAGACCCGGAGGCCCTTGCCTCCAGCCGGCCCGACAATGGAGCCGGTCCGATAATCGGCCCCTACGGGGGAAGACTTTCCAACTCAGGGGAACGGATTGCTGTTGTGGACGCGGCGGGAAGAATAGTGGACGAGGTCACCTACATGGACAGCCCGCCATGGCCGGAGGCGGCGGATGGCAGCGGGCCCTCACTGCAGCGGACGGATCTGGACGCGTCTTCGGGGGATGCTTCAAGCTGGCGGGCATCCACGGCACCAAGCCCGGGAACAATTGAGCCCGCTTCTCCGGCCATTGTGGGAAGTTCCTACGGAAGCGACGGGATCCTCAGACTGCGTCTCAGCCACCACCCCGGAAGACCGGTGTTCATTGAGATCACCAGGTCGCTCCATGCACCGGAGTGGACATCCCTCACAACCATTCCGCTCTCAAACGGGGAACCGGAACCGACTGTCGCCATTTCACCGGCGTCAATCGCAGAGGAATTCAATCTCGCAGCGTTCTTTCTCCGGATCAGGTAGGCGGGGGAAGCACTGCCGAGTAAATCAGAAGCAGCCGGGGCGGTCAGGTGAACACGCCCAACACCGAGTCACTGTTTT
>JAUIAG010000473.1 GCA_030425355.1 Verrucomicrobiia bacterium | reverse complement strand
TTGAGAGAATCGAGGCGGAACTGTTCCGCTTCTCTGAGCCCGCTGACAAACCGCTGCCATGATCCTTCAAAAGGGAAGTGATCCCGACTGGATTTGAGCGGAATTGGTTGGTTGGCCTGCGCCGGATACACCGGGGCTGTCAGAATTCCGGCCAGTATAAGAATGGCCGCGCCGAGGGTTCTGTGCATGAGGGTATTCTCCCGATGCCATGGGGCCGTGAAAAGCACGAATCGCAGGGTTTTCCGGGGCGTGAACTCGGGACCCCGTCGGCAGGATCCGTTTCCTTTATTCGGAGTATCCCAGTGGATGGCGCTGGTGCCATGACCATGCGGAGGAGACGATCGATTCCAGATCGGGAAATCGGGGGGTCCAGCCCAGTTCATTTCTGGCTTTTTCAGCGCTGGCGACGAGGGTGGGCGGGTCGCCCGGCCTGCGCGGTTCCTCTGTGGCCTTTATGTTGTGACCGGTGACTTTCCGGCAGGTGTCAATGACCTGACGCACGGAATATCCATCACCGTTTCCGAGGTTGAAGGCCCCACTGATCCTTGGTTCGAGGGCACGGATATGCGCGTCCGCCAGATCCACAATGTGGATGTAGTCGCGGACACACGTGCCGTCCGGCGTGTCGTAATCCGTCCCGAAAATCCGGCATCCATCAGACTGTCCCAGTGCGCATTTGAGAATATTCGGAATGAGGTGTGATTCCACCCGATGGTGCTCGCCGTAATTTTCCGTGGCACCGGCCGCGTTGAAATACCTGAATATCACCGGTTCGAGCCCGTGGATTTTCTGATACCAAAGAAGGATTTTTTCAAACATCAACTTGGATTCCCCATAGGGATTGATCGGGTTCTGGGGAAGGGACTCGTCCATCGGAACGCGCTCAGGCACACCATAGGTGGCACAGGTGGAGCTGAAGACAAACTTGCGGATGCCCGCTGCCACGGTGGCATCCAGAAGCCCGAGAGCCGTGGCGGTGTTGTTGGTGAAATATTTTGATGGGTTGGTCATGGATTCGCCAACGAGTGCATGGGCGGCGAAGTGGATGACGGCCTCGGGACCGTGTTTGGCGAGGCAGCGGTCGACGCCCTGTCGATCCGACAGATCGAGCAGTTCAAAGGAAGCCCCGGGGTGGACGGCATCGCGGTGGCCCTCGCAGAGATTATCCAGCACCACCACTTCATGGCCATGCCCGATCAGTTCCTCAACGCAGGCCGATCCAATGTATCCTGCCCCTCCTGTCACTAATACTTTCACGGCCAGCAGATTATCCACTTTGCCGGACAGATCAATCTTCGATAATTTCCTCATCCTGAATCGACTGCGAAGCGCATCCCGATGGCTTTGACGGTTATGAACATGAAATGAACCGGATCAGAATCCAGACCGGAAACTATGACCTCGCCGCCACCCTCGACAGCGGTCAGGCGTTCCGGTGGAACAGGGGCGGGGACAGATCCTGGCAGGGTGTGATCGGATCACGCCTTGTTATCGTGCGCGATTGCCACGGATCGATTGAGATTGCCACGCCCTCGCACCCCGGCGACTGGCAATGGGCACACCATTACTTTCAGACCGGTTTCGCCATGGACGCAGCTCTCCAGTCATTTCCGGCGGACCGTGCCATGCGCGAAGCAGTTGCCTACTGTCCCGGCCTGAGACTGCTGCAGCAGGACCCGTGGGAATGCCTTGCCTCCTTTGTCCTCTCCAGCAACAAGCAGATCGTCCAGATTCGCCAGATGGTCGACCTCCTCTGCCGCCACTACGGTAAGTCCATCGAAAATCATGGGGAAGGGGACACCTCACTGTTTTCCTTCCCTGGTCCCTCCATCATTGCATCCACTGATGAATCCGCTCTGAGGCAGCTCAAGCTGGGATACCGGGCACC
>JAUIAG010000153.1 GCA_030425355.1 Verrucomicrobiia bacterium | reverse complement strand
TCAGCATCTTTTAGGAGCAGCTTCTCTATGGTTTCCAGAAGCTGAGTCATGGAGAACGGCTTGACAAGGACAGCCAACTTTAGTTCAGGATCATGGGATCCCAACTCCGGTGATAGTGAATCGTGGACAATTATGACCGGAAGGAGAGGACCGTCACCGGTCTGCACAAGCCAGGCCTCTGAGCTGGTGAAAGGAAGAAGTGATGAACTGAGAATAGCAAGAGCCGGTCGCTGTGGACGGGAGTCGGTCAGCATACTCAGGGCTTCCGCTCCGGTGCCGGCCGTCCACACATCGAAGCCGCATTCGGAAAGATATCCGTGAATGAGCTCGCGAATTGAATTTTCCTCATCGACGACAAGAACAATCATTTTCTCAGTTTGGGACTTTTTAAAGCTTGGCGGGGCGGCCGATTTTGGAGGTGTGGCAATCGCCGCCGGCAGGAAAATTTCAAAAGTGGTTCCCCGGCCCGGTTCACTTTGCAAGCCGAGTGATCCCTTATGGTTCTTCACTATACTCATGGCTGTGGCAAGCCCGAGACCGGTGCCCTTGCCCTCCGGTTTTGTAGTGAAGAATGGCTGAAATATGTTTTTCTGTATCGCCTGATCCATGCCGGTACCAGAGTCGGTGACGAGGATATTAATGTAGCGTCCTGGCCGGAGATCCGGAGAAAGGCCGGAGTCCCCGATGCCGAATTCAGCATTGTCAGCTGCCACAATAAGCTCACCTCCATGAGGCATTGCATCCCTTGCATTGATGCAAAGATTCAGAAGCACCTGATGAATCTGTGTTGTATTTCCGTAAACATCCCAGAGATCCTTCGGCATGATTACTCTTATACTGATTGATGAGGGAAAGGTGACAGCAAGGAACTGCTCAAGATCAACAAGTATTTTGTGTATATCTACGGCTGACATTTCAGTGGTTCTCCCCTTGGAAAACGCGAGCACCTGATGAATCATCTGTGCCCCCCGGCGGGTGTTTGACTCAATGGCATCAAGTAATTTAGCGTCGTAGCTGGCGCCTGAATGTCTTTTAAGCATTTGGACCCCCATCAGTATCGGGGACAGAATATTATTGAGGTCATGTGCCACACCTCCAGCAATAGCGCCTATCGTGTCCATGCGTTGCGCCCGAAGCAACTGCTCTTCAACTACCTTTTTACGGGTGATATCCGTGTTGATCATGAGGATTTTCCCAGGGGAGTCGAGAAAGGTCCATCGGCTGTCAATCGTAAGACGGTTCCCCTGCGAATCGAGCTGGATGATTTCTCCTGCCCATACACCACACGATCTGGTCTCCTCAACCAGAAGTGGGAACTGTTCGGGATGTTCCAGGGTGGTGATAAAGACTGGAAAATGGAAGCCCTGCATGGCATTCCGACCCGGGTTATCAGAATGCTCCATCCAACCGTACAATTCAGCCGCACAACGATTGAACCATGAAACCCTGCCGTCAAGTCCGCATACCAGAATGGCATCCCGAGCCTGATCAAGCAGTGAGGCCTGTTCACGTATACGCATATCTGCAGCATTCTTGGCAGAAAGGAATCGCCTCCTTTCCATGTACCATTCCAATGACCGGTTGGTCATCGCTGCAACAAGTCCGCCCGGTACCTGAACGGCAGCAATAATCAGCCATGGAAACCATATACCCATGATATGAAAAAACCCGGATGCCAGAAAAAAAAGTGAGAACACAATAACTACCGCAAGAAAAACAGAAGTCCACGGTCTCCTCAGGCAAAGTAGAAATATCAGGAAAATTGACGAAATCAGGAGTATTAGTTGTTCATTGATGGAGGAGGGCCGGAACAGACAATCGTCTCGGATGAGATTGAGAATCTGTGTGGCATGGACCTCCACCCCCGGATGAAAAAGATCGGGTGACCGACCAGATACAGGAAATGGACTTTTGAATTCATCCTGAATCATTCCGAAGCCGGTTGTGGTTGGCCTTGCTCCAATCAGAACAACCCTGTCCGTGATAAAGTCTGCATATGATTCGGGATTCTGAAGATAATCACCCAGACTGAGGTGCGGGATCGTGAATGGAGGACCGTAGTAATAGTTCCATCTCGCAATACCTGGATCTGTACTTCCAGGGAATGCCCTGGACACCAGCCACGACAATGAATCAGCATTGTATTCAGGAAAAACAGGAAAATTCCGCCTTACCACCAGATCCTGATCAATGGCGAGCGACGCGAGGCCCCACCCACGTGCAGCGGAAAGGAATGGCTCATATGGTTTCTCCAGCTGTGTTGTGTGTATTCTTGAAACATTAGTCACGTCATGACTTGACTGGGAAATCTCACCCGCAAGGTAGACATTCCCATGATCACGGATGGCCTGGGCCAGAACCGCATCGGTGGTCAAGTCGACCCCGCTGGCGAAAACGATGTCGAACACTGCAGGTCCGGACCCGGCTGCACGCAGATGATTGAGTAGGGTCGCATAGTAAGTTCTTGGAAATCTTTCCAGTGGGTCAAGACCAAAAAGACTGTAAGTCCTGAAATCCAAATATATAACAACCACTTCAGACTCCTCCAGGTTACTGCCGGAGAGCAGGTATGGGAGGTCGTAACTGGCGCGGATGAGCTTTTGACCAATTGCACTGCCGTTGTCAAGAAACCGGCACGAAAGAAGCCAAAGCCCTATGGTAAAGGCCAGCGGAATCACCAGAAGTTCAGGACGGAGTCTAGACATTTCAGGATGTCAAAGACTAGCGCCCGTCTGGACAGATGGCAAGGCTGCCGGAATCGTTCTCTGTGGATGGATCAGAATGAAAAAACCGCCTGCAGTGTCACCGTGCGGCGGGGGGAAAAATTGCGGGGATAATTCATCACGCTGAATTCAGGCGATTCGTCAGAAATATTTTCGATTCCAGCCATGATTTCAAGTGAACGGGCTGGAAATCTGTAACCTAAAAAGAAGTTATGCCGCCAAAATGATTCATCAGATGCTGGATTGCCATTTATCTGCCGATCCCATCCGGTCGACCAGCGACCGAACCAGCCATCAGGATGGTTGAAATGGATTGAAAACTCGCCACGAAACAATAATGAGTCCTCTGTCGACTGTATCGAATCAAGGCCTCGAAGAGAATCCGCAAGCATCGGAAACCGTGACTTCAGGCGGGAATCGATGATGGAATACTGTGTCCCCAGTGTCCAGTATTTCCCTGTCAGATAATGGAGGTAGGCCGTGAGAGTGTTCTCCCGGAAATCCACATTCTGATCCAGAGTCAAAGGTGAGTCCGGTATGGGCAGCGGGCTCGAGTTTGTGAGAGCACCGACACCCCGCATGGCCTGCGAGTTGGAAAAAACCATTTCAATACCCGAAAAGACATTTCTGGATGGAGACGTATAATCAAGCCCACCTCCGAAAGATCTGATGTCGGATGCGGGGATGAGCCCGGCCACGGATTCGGGGATGAGACTCCGGTATGCCTGATTAAACCCCGCGATCTGAGTTGGTTGAATTGAGAAACTGTTGTCAAAATAAAGACCGGTTGCATATTCAGAGTAAAATCCTCGAAGCTGAATGCTGCTGGATACATCATAATTCAATCCGATTTTCGGCGTTGCCGATTCTCTTGATCGGATATCGCCGGAAAGCGGAAGAATATCTGCATTGTAGGGATACGAAATACTTTCAAAACTACTCCCTAGTGTCAATGTCAGACGATCGACCGGGCTCCATAAGCCATATAAATAAGCGGTTATCCGTGAAAAGTCATAATTACCAATGTTGTTGAGTAAATTGCCGGTGAGAACACGGGATAACGACTCATCGGTCCGGGAATTTCCAGACTGATATCTGAGTCCGGAAATTGCGGTCAGCTCAGGGATCGACCAGATGTGCTGGATTTCACTGGATAAAAGGTCGTAGTCACTCCGCAACCGGCCTGAGGTCAGTGGCAGTGTCGAAACGGAATTGAATTGCCCTGCAGAGCCGGCCAGGAAGAGCGGTCTCAAATCCTCCGTGGAGGTCATGAGATCATCCTGGATATAACCGGCTGTCATCAATGTGGTGTGGTTCTCATTCCAGAACCTTGTATACCCGGCAATAAAAATTGGAAACTGTCGTTCCGTATACTTGTATGAATTGTCCTTTGCAGACGGCATGGATCTGTTGACCGGGTCACCGCCATGTCTTCTGTCATGGCCCAGCTCAAAGTAAAAACTGTCCTGAGGAGATAAGAGATACTTGATTCTGAGATTCAGCGAATTGCGTTCGGCCTCCTCGTTGGAATCAAAACCGCTGATGGACCTCCAGCTTTGATCGACGGCATAGCTGAGTCTCTGTCCGCTACCGAAAGCAGAGGCAGTGATCAGCCAGTCACCATTGTCCCTCCAGGAAGTGGAAACCAGACCATTCCATGGATCATGTGAAAGAAAATTGAGAGACCTTTGTTCGACCACCGCCTGCGAAAGGTTGATACCGGCATCCGGAGCGAGAAGATTGGCAATAAACCACTCGGACTGCCGCATCGATTCATACCTGAGATTGAAATCATATGGATCCTCGAAAGCGCGATAGGACTGAGCTGCAAATAGGTGAGAGGCATATTCAGTATAGCTGCGCTGGATTGATCGACTCGCCCTTCTGAAACCCGGTAAAGGAAGCCCTGCAAGGCGATAAACTGATGCCAGATCCGCTGAACGCACGGACTCATCACGATCAAGCTGGAGCCGCGACCTGAAAATTGACTGATTGCCGTTCAGTTCAACAGCCTTCTCCAGTTCGGAAATTGATTGGACAATGTCATTGTTTCTAAGATGCCAGAGGGATGCATAATGGTGCGGTGTGGGATCTGCCGGATCAATTGTGAACGCTCTCTGGAATTCTTTGGCCGCAGCCTCATTCTCGCCAGTTTCAGCGTATGATTTCGCGAGGTAGCTGCGGAAAAGCGAGCGTTGCGGTTCCAAAGCCACTGCGACCTGCATCCTCTGTCGCCCGATGGCCTCCTGACCGCCCCTGAATGCACAAATTGCATATCCGAGCCAGGCATGACCCACAGAGTTATCTAATTCAATTGCATCAGAAAATGCCTGTTCGGCACTTTGAAGATCAGAAAATGCAAGCAGAAAAAAGCCCCGGATGGTATGGAGGAGAGGATGACGCGGAGAGAGTCGGGATGCTTCGGCCAAAGCAGATTTGCAGTCATCCCAGCGATTGAGCATGAGGCTCAGCTCTGCAACACGGATCCATGCCGCACCGAATTCCGGTGACACTGAAACCGACCTCTCAGCAGCTTCAAGTGCATCATACAGTCTGGACTGACTCTGCAGTATGTATGATCTGGATAAATACCCGCTGGCGGTCGGGACAGGATCCAGTCTGCTCAGTGGAAGAAAGTTGACAGCCGACACCATCTCTTCCAATACCATAAAGAACTCATTGCGCCCGTATCCGGAACTCAAAATCTCTTCCAGAGCCTGTTCAGCCCGTCCGGCGGAAAGATTCAATCCAGCTTCCCACGCCATTCCGGCAGCACTCCGGGCTGCAAAATCGGATGGAATCTGTTCGCGGGCTTTCCGCAAATCTCCGAGTCCGGCTGTTTCAAGTGATGACTGAAGTAAAATTTGTTCATCCGGGGACAGAGCCAGCTCGATCTCCGATGGATCCAGGACGAGTGGGTAGTAAAGCACCCATTGAATCGCAAATTCGGGGCGGTCTACAGCCTCGATCCTGTATGATCCGTCCGGATGGATGATAAGAATCTGTCCCGGCTCCATGCCGACAGCTCCATTTCCAAGTTCCATTTCAATGTTTCCGTCAATGAGGATAACTTCATCCACATTGGCTGACTCATCGACTACGAGATTAAACTCGGTGCCGCGTATTGCCCCAGTTGCCAGCGGGGTGCTGAAATCAATAGTTCCAGGTCTTTCACGATTAAAGAAAAACAGACGGCCCTTGATCAGTTTAAAACTCCCGGTTTTCCGGGGACTGGGTTCAATTATATCTATCCATGTATTTGGCGCCAGCCGGATAATACTTTTATCTGAAAACTGAATGCCTGCACGACTGCCCTTGGATGTCCTCAATCTGCAGGGAATTGAAAATAGTTGTCCCTGCCTGAGCGGTGTCCACACAGTCTGCCCGGGTTTCTGGATCTCCACAGCTCCGAGGGCCTCCACCAGTAGACAACTCTGCGATTGTCTGATATCTCCGCTGACTACCAAGTGGTCAGAAGGTGGGCCGGATGGCCCTCCGGCTGTATCCTTGGCTTCCCGGGCAGCTGCAGAATTCAGAAACAGCAGAAATATGAAGACATGAATGCCCCCCTGGATAGCAGAAAATCTGAACACAGCCCCCGAGACGGCATGGCGAAATGGAGGTTTTGTATTCATGGCAGTACAATACGGTAATATCGGACCGGGGCATCCGGATTGAGGGAGAAGACCAGAGGACCACCATCAGACTGTCCCTCGGCAATCTCCAGCCAGTTTGCAGGCATCAGTCTATCCGAAGCCTGCAGGATATAATATACGCCAGAGGAAGCAGTCCAGTGAAGACTCAACCCGCCTGCATCGGCAGGCGATATGACCTTGAGCTGTGAAACAGCCTGAACATTTATTTCCGGACTGGTCAGTGATCCAACCGGAGTGACCAGTCTGAAATGATATTTACCCGCGTCACCAATTTGAGCATCTGGAATTCTTAACCGGTGAGAGGCAGCACCATTCTCAGTCAGCATCTCTCCATCCTTGAACCACTGGAAACAGCATTGCTCTGCGGGCTCGTTTTCCAGACTCAGGACCAGTTCCTGACCTGGAGAAAAGCGATAAACACCGGCGTAACTCCGGATTACCGGAGACATGCTTACATGAACTTGGGCCGTTTGACTGAAAACAGTGATGTCGCCACGACTGATCTGCACGACATAATCTCCGGAATCAGTGTAACCGGCTTGGGAGACAGGCAAGACCGGGCTGGTCGCTCCGTCAATCTGCCTGCCATCCTTGAACCACTGATAGTCATATACGGCAGGCCCGGATACTTCTACATCGAGAATGAAATCAGTCCCAAGGGCGACGAGTTGGCTCGATGGATGCACCAGTATTTCAGGGCTGTTATCAACAACCGAGGAGATATCCAGATTATAATTCAGATGCGCTATACCAGTGACACCGCCTACACCGTCCACTACGATGGCGAGCTTCTGCCCTCCAGAAACAGGGAGAATCACACGGCTTCCAGGTGTTCCTTCTCCCGGGGCATGCCCGCACCCCAATGGTATCAGGTCACTGAACTGCGGGTCGGCAACATTCCATGTGTAGACAGCAAGAATTGTTGGAAAGGTGCTGCCCTGAGTGTTTACCGTCAGAATCCCATCGTCCGGCGGTTCATAGGCAAACCAGTATGATGTCCCGCCCGGAGTGTCGCAGTGCACCGGTTCCCCAGGCTGGGACAATGCATATACCGTACTGAATATCTGGGACCCGGAGAATCCGCGACTTACATTGGCCTGACGGACGGAAAGACGACGGGCTGACGGATTTGTTCCGAAAACTGTTCCCGGGCCGGCCACCGGCTCGGCTGAAAGCCTGCTGCCTATGGCATCCGGCAGTTTACTGCGTGCCAGCACCGATACAGCTCCTTCTGAATTAATCTGAATCTCGGCGCTTGCTACAAAAAACCGCACGTCCTCAATCCGTAACTGCAGACTGTATACACCAACATTGGAGATCTGAAACGAAGGTATTGTCAGCGATGCAGATTCTTCATCCTCAAGCTCTTCCCCGTTGAAATACCATCGTAAATCAATCTCGTCGTCCTCAATGGAGCCCATCTCGAGATCAAACTCGACAAGAATTGTCAAAGGTTCACCGATAACAACAGAACGATCGTCAGGCATTCCCACAACCACGGGAGGTATAGTTGTGGTCGAAATAAAATTCCAGCTCAGTATAATTTGTCCTGAATCATTCCCGTAACCGGCAACAGCAATTTCATATGCCTGTCCACCAAGGACACCGAATTGAATCTCCCCCTCGTCGTCATCGTCATCGTCTGCCCTGGCGGCTTCCCTCAGTCGATCCAGAACCGGTGCTCCATCGCGTGGCCGCATAAAATACGCGGCCAGAACCGTGTCAAAATCACTGCCATCTGTTGAAAAGGAAACAATTCCATCCGATGGGGCAATCCAGGTCATCCACATCGAATGGCCAGTTCTCTTATCTGCATGTCTGGGCTCGCCTGCCTCAATTGTCGCCCCGGAATTGTCTGCCGATACCGTCCCGGATTGATCTGACACTGATTCCCGATCTGCAAAATCATCCTGCAGATCAATGGCCATAATCATGGTGGAGAAGTCAATTCCCCCCAGCAACAGGAGAAAAAACACCTTGAAAGTAAACCTGCACATTCCACGCCCCATTTCAGTATCCGGGTACCTTACTCTGACTGTTTCAATTCTGATAGATTCATACAGAATACCAGAGCCATTTTCATGCCATTTTCACAGTTATCCGGCAAACGAAGCATCCTTGGCGCTATTGTTCATGGAATGCACCTGAAGACCGGAACGGGTATTCCGATCGTGGAACACTGGTCCGGAAGCGGAACAATTCCGGGGATCCGGCAGATTCACTCACCAGTTCAGGATCACAATGGCAACGGGCTGGAATTGATTCTACCGCCCACCCGATTTTTTGGCTAAATCATGAAGTTCCGGCCACTTTGACAGGCGGCGGAGGAGGGATTGAGGACTCAGGCCCACAATGGCGGCAGCACGACGGATGCCTCCATTTGCGTCAATTATGGCCTGACGTATCAGATTGTATTCCTGGGCTTCGATAGGCGTCAGTTCCCGGCCCTGAAATTCTGTTTCTGAGGGATCCGGCCTTTCAATTACCCGGGGTGAGGCAGCAGGAGCGATACGGGAATCCCCGGTGACAGAATCCTCCGATGCGGGAATCAGTCGTCTGTCTATTTGAAGTATGCCGGTTGATGGATCCATCATCAGAAGCGATCTCTCCAGAATATTTCTCAGCTCCCTGACATTGCCGGGAAATGAGTATTTCACCAGCAACTCGAGATCTTCTTCCGGAATTGCAGGACACCGGATACCATAATTTGAAGCAAGGGTGGATACCAGATGAGATGCCAGACCGGGGATATCACCACGCCTCTCTCGAAGAGGCGGAATCACTATGGAAAGTACATCAATCCGGAATTTTAAATCCTCCCTGAATCTCCCGGCCCGGACTTCTGCATCCAGAGACCGGTTGGTGGCGGCAATAATGCGTCCGGTAAATTTCTTTTCAACAGTGGATCCCAGAGAGCGGAAGACGCGGGATTCAAGAAATCTGAGCAGTTTTGCCTGCAGATCCAATGGCATTTCGGTGATTTCATCGAGGAAGAGTGTTCCCCCCTGAGCTGCAGCAATGAGTCCATCACGTTTCCTGTCCGCACCTGTGAATGCGCCTTTTTCCGCGCCAAACAGCTCTGCTTCAAAAATATCCGCAGGAACCGCTGCACAGTTGATACTCACCAGCTGGCCATGGTCCGGGTGTTGCCCGCATGTCAACCGGTGCAGCTCCCGGGCAGCAATCTCCTTCCCGGAACCGGTTTCACCCACTAAAAGCACGGTGGCGTTGGCAAAAGCTGCAGCCCGTGAAAGCTCGCTATGAAGTGTCCGCATCACCTGGGAATCCACATACATCCCAGCCTGCCGCATGGACTGCTGACGAAGTTCGAGTTTCCGCCGCACCCGTAAAAGGCATTCGGTCAGGCTGCCTATTTCCACAGGTTTGCTCAGATAATCAAATAGACCATGGCGCGTGAGCTGCACGGCATTCCGCAAATCCGGTTCACCAGTAATGAGGACAACGGGGACCTCTGGAAGATGCCTTGAGATTTTCTCGTATAACTGCGACCCCAAACCATCTGGAAGGTGATTATCAAGCAGCACCAGATCAAAAAACTTGTGCTCAACAGCCTGGTTGGCCGATGCACAGTCACGACAGACCTGAACGTCCCACCCCTCAGACTCCATGAATGATTCCATCATGGAACCAAACTCATGATCGTCCTCCACGATGAGGCACCGCAATGACGTCTGTCCGTCCTCAGGACGCCCGGCCCCGGATACAACTGAATTCCCCATACTTCTGCTACTCGAAATCCATATCAACGCGATTGGCTGATGCATGAATTCGCTGCTCTATTAAATGCCGGCAGTTCCGTTCCATCAAATTTATGGACAAGTATTTCATACCGATGACTCCAAGTAAACTGTGGTTACCTATGACCCCTTACAGCCCGAAGCCTCGCGCTACCGCCGGTTGAAAGCATTCCTTGACGGTGCCAGGTACCCTGCCGGTCGCGAATCGATTTTCATATCGCGTTTTCGTTTACTGAATCTGAGAAATCTCCCAATCCGGAGCGCTGGAAAATTCGGCGAAATGCCGCACATGCCCGCAATGATCCCCCCTACAGGTAAGTTACATGCGGTGCTGATGAATTGGTCTTTTTGATTAAGCCTGCCTGTTGTTTTGAGGAATCTGATTTGTTGTTGACTCCAGGACCTGTCTGACTGCCTTCGAGGAGTAAACCACAGATTTCATTGATCAGCGTACCGGTTACACCCTTGCCGACATCTATTTTATATCCCCGCAACTTCTGTGCGATGGCTTGAATTGATTCCACTTTCCACTTTCAGATTCCATTCCGTTTCATGTCATGTCACCACGGCCTTCCAGGATTTCAAATCACAGATCTTATGTTTTGAATTGCGCCAAAAAAGCCCGCAAAGAAGCGGGCTTTGGGCCAAAATGGTAAGGGGGTAAAGTAAAGTAAGAGTCTTACTCTCAGTCGTTTTCCGGGAGGACCTTGACTTGCAGCCGGCTGTGGAAGTCGTGATGAAGGTGCACCTCGACCTCGTGATCGCCCAGTTCCTTGATCGGGTTGGGAAGTTTGATTTTGTGGCGATCCAACTCCAGCTCATAATCTTTCTTGAGGGAGTTGGCGATGTCCTGGGAGGTCACACTGCCAAAAAGTCTGCCGTCCTCGCCGGACTTGACGCGAACCATGACGATGAGGTTCTTGAGGGACTCGTCGAGCACCCGGGCCTGATCGCGTTCGTGGGCTTCGCGTTCTTCACGGCGTTTTCGCAGCACTTCGCGCTGACGCTTGGTGGCCATAGTGCTGGGCACCGCCAGGCCGTAAGGGATAAGGTAATTGCGGGCATAGCCGGCAGCCACAGTCACTTCATCGGACTCAGCTCCCAGGCCTTCCACATTTTTTACAAGTATGATGTCAACTTTTGCCATTTTACGGTGTTCTCAACAGTTAAATTCGTGAAATCAAAAATCCAGAAATACGAAGAATTACAAAATCAGAACGGGACGTCATCATCGTCGTCGTCCATGGACCCCGGTGATGAGGACGATGATTGGGGAGGCGGACTCGAAGAATAACCCGAATGGCTGCTTTGGGAGTCGTCATGACTGCCGCTTCCATAATCGTCACTGCCTCCATCGCGTCCCCCTCCGTCGATGAACTGAAAACTCTCAAGAACCACGCCAAGCCGGGAACGCTTCTGTCCGCTCTGGCGGTCCTCCCACGTATCCAGCTTCAGCCGGCCTTCGAGGTACAGGGGACGGCCCTTTTTGAGATATTGCCCGAGAGTCTCAGCCTGTTTGCCAAAAGCATCCACGTCGATAAAAGTCGTTTCCTCCTTGAGCTCACGTGATTCAGGAGATCTCCATGAACGATTCACGGCGAGCCCCAGTTTGGCGATCGCCATACCGGAAGGAGTATATCTCAACTCGGGATCCCGTGTCAGTCGCCCCATCAGAAATACTTTATTGAGATTCGGCATAACAGGTTGGTGGTTGTGAAGTGCGGGACTCCTTGTCGATGGTCAGGCTGACAGTCTGAGTGGTGATGACCGGCCCTTCGAAAGTTTCAAGTATCTTTCAGCTTTCTGCAGTCGCAGTTTCTGCTTCACCGACGGTTGCTTCGGAAGGGGATTCCTCCGCTTCAACGGGAACATCGGTCGGCCGGAAGGACCCCGGGTCGCGGGTCAGCATCAGGCGGAATACGCTCTCGTTGAGTCGGAAATGGTCCTGAATGCTGTCCGCAAAGTCGGATGGAAGCTCTACCCAGAATTTAACATAATGTCCGGACTGCTTATGGCGCTTGGCTTCACGGGTGAAGACTTTGTGGCCCATGTCCTCGGTATCGTTGACTTTCCCACCGGAGTTCTGAATTTCCGAGGAAAAGGCCTCTATCATGGACTCTGCGGTGTCCGGTTTGCCGTTGGTGTCAAATATGACCAGAATTTCGTAGTTATTCACAATATTTCCGACTGACTTGTAATTTG
>JAUIAG010000152.1 GCA_030425355.1 Verrucomicrobiia bacterium | reverse complement strand
ACTACTTGTCTGCCTTGCCTGCTCGGCGGCGTACGCACATCCGCCGTACGAGAGCACAGTCGGATCTATCGACACGCCAGACGGTCGTGTAGAGATTCGAGAGGGGTATATTGACGGGATCTTCCTCAGCGACCCCATCAGGTTCGCTGCGTATTCGGGCACGAATCTCGTTGCATCCACAGACTACGCGTGGAACACATCCATCGTGTCATTCGGGAAGAACTCATTCCATGCCTATCACTTCCGCACTCCGTTCAGCCTGTTCGCTTCGCAGGTCTGGCGATTTGACGCCACCGGACTGAAGGAGACCAACAGCGCCATTCACGTGGCCATGTCGCCCCTTGTGTGGCTCTGGACTCGCCCCATTTCCCATTTCATTTTCGGCATCCTTATCGCCCTTCCCATCATCTTCACGCTTCGCAATCGGCCATGGCGATCCAAGGGCGTTGTAGCGTTTGGAGGATGCCTGGCCATAGTCTTTCTGTCTGCGTTTGCCCTATGCGCACTGGTTGTCAGCATCGCCTACATGCCGTGCTCACTCTGGATCACACTGTCGATCAGTCTTGCGGCAATCGCAGCGACAAGAACAATGATCAGGAGGTCGAACAAGACGCCTGGACACGTACCCTCAAAGGCCGCCGCGGACGGCGGCCTTTGAGGTCCGGTCAGGCGCGACGTTAGACGCAAAGAGCCATGAGCCAGAAGACGACGCCCGCAAATCTCGGTGATCCGGACCTGAAGGTCGCGGGCTTCCAGCTATGGGTGCATGGTCGCCAGTTTCCGGACTCCACGGATTACGACGACGGCAACTGGCTCCGCGTGACCGCGCACTGCGGCGCATCGGGCGCGAGCGTCTGGGTTCAGAGCGCAATTCTCATGGTCACGGACATCTCTGGCTTCGGCACCCAGTGCGCCGCGATGCTCAGTGGGGACGGCAAGTCGGCGGCCTTGGATCCCTTCGAGCCCCAACTGAAGGTAACGCTTGAGACCGCCAGCCGCCTTGGGCACGTCCGCGTGCAGGTGGAGATCACGCCCGACCACCTGGCGCAAGCACACCGCTTCAAGTTCGAAGTCGACCAAAGTTTCCTGCCGGGCATCATCCAGCAGTGCTCGGCGATCGTAAGGGAGTACCCCATCCGTGGCACGCGAGATCGAAAGGGCGTCTAACTAAAGCCATGAGAGCACTACTGAATCGTGAGCGCCCTTTGGTCGGCTACCTTTTCGAGCTGGCTGGCCTGTAGATAGACCTCGACGCTCTTCGCGTGGCCCCGATGGAGGACGACGGCATGGGCAGTCTGGCCATCGCCCCGCTTGGTCGTAGCTTCGGCTCGGCGATCGCTGAATGTCACTTCCTGGACTCGGGTGCCGCGCTGGTTTCGGCCGTGCTGAACGCAGACGGAGCTGGTGATCCCTTGGAGATTGATCTCTGGCGGGTAGACTTCGAGCCATTGGTTAGTTGGCCTGGCCGCGCAGAGCTCCGGGCTGGCCCGCCTAACTGAACGCTGGAAGAAATGCCGCTTTGCCCACTGACGTTTTCCCAAGGCTGCTCATCCGGGTTTTCAAGCATCTGTCGAGGTGCCAAATATACTTGCAGCAGGTTTGGCTTGCCATGGGCAGAACTGCCCGGCCTACAGGGTCCGCAAAACCTCTGTGACAGGTCGCCTGACCTTCTGGGGCCAGTTTCCCTCAGCGGCACGACCGACGGTCACAAGCACGATTGGGATCTCATTTCGAGAGAGAGAGAACTCCTCAATGATGCCCTCCGGATCGAAGCCTCCGAGGATACCCGAATCCAATCCCAGCTCCCTCGCCGCGATCATCAGAGACATGGCGGCCAGGGAAGCAGACCGAATCGCCTCATCACGCTGCATCTGCGGGTTGTTCGTGTGAGATGAAGCAGCCATTCCCACCCAGGTCCGCTGTATGGATTCGGTGATGATGCCGGAATCAACGGAGGGTTGCAGTCGCTTCTCCAGATGCAAATGGCCGTTCAGTGTCCCGCAGATGATGTAGGTCACCGCGGCGTCGCGCACCTGTTGCTGGCCGTATGAGAGCGGGGTCAGCCGCTCCTTCATGGCGTCAGAGCGTATGGCGATGAAGCTCCAGTTTTGCAGATTGAATGCGGAGGGCGCCTTGGTGGCCAGACGAACAAGCTCCGCGATCGTGGCATCATCGAGCGTGTATGACGGGTCGAATCGGCCGGTGGTTGTCCGGGCTTCGAGTATTGAACCAGTTATGGTATTCATGGTGTGTTTTTCTGGCAGGATCTTTCAATTGACTGGTCGAAGCGCTTTGGGCAGGTGTGAGTCCGTCCGTATGGCGGACATTCTCCTCGGCTGGTGCAGGAACCGTGGATTCCCGGCTGTGGAGTCAATCCATGGGTTGTCCCCGAGTGTCTCAAAGCCCTCAACACCGGGATCGTCATTCCGCAGGCCGACCGAAGGGCTCGATCCGTCCCTGTAGAACAACTCGATGGCATTTTCGCCCTCGGTGGGGGTGGCAGCGGGGCTCTCGTCCGCATGAACGCGGAGGCTGAGCGTCAGCATCAGGCCGCTGGTGGCGGCAGCGATTCTGAGGATGGGGAGAATTGATTTCGTTTTCATCAGTATTGACTGTTTGAAATTGAAGTGCCGGGTCATGGGAGAGCTACCGAAGCTGGGCAAACGACAAGGGGGAGGATCCGAGCCAATATTCGAGCATGGTCGGAGGAGTGGAATACCAGCGGACCTGATGGGTCGCTGGATTTTGATCATCGGCATGGAAGCCCCGGGCCGGCACCCGGACCGGCAGGGGATCAAAGGCGAAGGGATACGGATCAAGCACGACGCATTTCGGTGCGGCGGGCCGGACTTCGATGGTGACGCGGTCCTCCCAACTCGTCTTCGGAACTTCGCGTAGTTCGAAGACATCCTGTCCGAGGCCGCGGCTCGCACCGTCGCGGGCCGGGATCAGAGAGGAAGTGAGCGCCAGGGATAGCCCATCACAGATCTGCAGCATGCGTGCATGCGGTTTCAGGGTCTGCGGCTCGATCCAGTCGCGAGTTTCCGGGTCTGCTGCTATCCTGGCCTTCCATGCGGACTGTAGTTCGTGGAGTTCTGCGAGAAAGGCTTTCACTGATTCCCCGCTTCCCGGCAGGAGAGGTTCGGGGCGATCTTTCCAGAACAGCGGATGGATGTCGCCTGGCTCGGGACCCGCCATTTGGTGAATGCCATACATCATACGAGGATGCTCGCTAATCAGCAGGTTTGCGTAGGGTGCGTCCGGGAACCGCCGGAGCCCGATCCGCCATCGGTTCATGCCGTCCTGTTGGTCCCGCACCATATCGGCGAGATCGACGGGTAACCGGTCGGAGTCCGAGAGTTTCGGCTCCGCCTCCCATTCAAACCAGCCGTTGTCGTGGTGAGCCACCGCGAACACAGCCTGCTCCCGAAGCCGGGAGGGGTTACGGACAGAGGACAGGTTTCCAAGTGGCTGGAAGCTGTCATTACCCCAGTGCGCGGCGAGGGCCCCCGCCAGCTGGCCGTGGTCGGGTTGGGTCACAAGCCAGAATTGATCGTTTGTTTTTGTCTTCAGCATTGCTTTTCAAGGTTTGGAAATTCGCTGAGTCGCCGGCCGGAATCCGCTTCCGGATCGATGATGCGGGTCTCAGCGTCGATTCAAGGATGATTCCAATCCGGCAGCCCGGCTAATACTTGGGCGTTGTCGTGGTTATGCGGATTACGTATAATCGCTCCCCGTCGTGTTGGACCGCCTGCGAGCAGTGCTGATCATCATGGAAGAAGGCAGCTTGAATCGGGCTGCTGCGAGACTCCGTGTTTCGCAGCCGACGCTGACGCGTCAGCTTCAGGCCATCGAGCAGGAGCTTGGCGCGCCACTATTTGAGCGCGGATCCCATGGCGTGCTTCCCACCGGCCTGGCCCATCATCTCCGAGAGAGCATGACGCCGGTCATCGGGGCGTATGACCGGGCATGGGCTGAATTGACCGCGCACGCCCACGGGCGGCAGTCGCAGATCAGGGTGGGATACCTGGGGCTCTCGGCAGCGAGGTTTCTAACACCTGTCGTGGGGCAGTTTCGAGAGATCCATCCCGATGTGCGGCTGTGGTTGTTCGACCAGACTCCGGGGGAGCAGTTGCAGGCTCTGCGAAAAGGTGATCTCGACCTGGCTCTGATCGGGCAGGAGGGAGCCATGGCCGGCGACGATTTCTACCAACAGCGAGTCGCTCGAATTGGTGTGATCGCAGTTCTTGCTGCAGGTCACCCCCTGGCGGAAAAAGACACCATCTCGCTAAGCGAGTTGTCCACTGAGGGCTTTATCGTTCCTGCTGAATCAGCGGTTCCCGGTCGCAAACTTTGGATCCAGCAGCTTTGCCGCAAAGCGGGATTCAGCCCTCAGTGGGTAGGAGAAACCGATTCGGTGACGGATACCTTTGCCCGGATCGCCGCCGAGCAGGCCGTCAGTCTGCTTCCCGACTACCTGCTGCAGACAGCCCCTCCGGGCATCACTTTGATGCGGTTATCGGATCGATGCGCCTTTTGGGATTTCACGCTGCTTCGTCAACGAGGGCGCCTGGCTCCTGCTTGCCGCGACCTGATCCGGTTGATCGCCGAGACCGCAAAGGCATCGTGAAGTGTCTATCATTGGCCGGAATTATGAAACCCTTCGATGTGGATTCAGCTGATCCTTGCCTCCAGAACTCTTTGATAAAGAGTTTGTGAATCAACGGGGAAGATTGGGAAGATCTTCGAGAACCTGCCCGGCAGACGCTGGCGGCTTGTGAATGGCAGGTTCAGGCACCCCTGATGAATAATGTATATATACACTCGTGGTTGCCAAATAATCGCACGGGTCGGAGCACTGAACTCCAGACCGCCGCGAAGCCCTGTCAGGAGCGAGCTGTTCGGCAGTCCATCAGAAGGGCAAAGAAATTAAAATGAAGAGCGACGCATATTTGAAGGTTGTGGAATGGAGCGGGGAGAATCAGTGCTATATTGATTTCTGTCCCGGTTTGATGTTTGGTGGCGTGCATGGGTGCATCGGATATGATGAATGATGAGTGAATATCCATTTGTATTCGCGAGACTGGAATGCAACGGTGATAGGAGGAATGGCGCTATACCGCCCAACTCAGCGCAATTTCAATCATTGACTCCGTGGAACAAGCTGGCTCAGTGCTTGTTAAACTCGTGACTGGCTATCACCGGGCATCCCTATAGAATCGTTCTGGACCTTCTATCGGCAGCAGAAAGAGGTTTTCGTCTGCATCGGGTTGTTCGAAATCCAAAACCGGTGTCCATATGCCTGGCTCCAATGAAGGGGAGGATTCGATGCCCGGCACTGAGATTCCATCGGTCAAACGCAGTTCTATTCGCCCGTCCTTGGCGCGCCGGATGGAGAGCCTGATGCGTTCTTCAGCCGTGTAGTCCTGCACCAACGGGTTGTTTCCGCGTATGACTTCGGAGCCGTCCTCAAGTCCATCGCCGTCGGTGTCGGCCTTGTTCGGATTTGTTCCCATCATCAGCTCTCGATCGTCGGAGAGCCCGTCGTCGTCGCTGTCGTTGGTCACCACGCCCAATAATGACACGATGCGCGTTCCGGCGGCGTGAGAGAAGGCCAGGGGGCGGTCCAGGACCAGGGAACCATGGTCGGTGATTCGCCGCGTTTCCTCGTTCGGCGCGCCGGGATCGATGATGATTTGGTCGCCGACGGCGAACATTGCAGATCGGGTTCAGGAAGATACACCTTGACGGTCTTATCGCCTTCCACTCCTATGACCTGGTTCTTGTCATTGAGGCGGGGCGTCTTCAGGAGTCCGGTCGGAAGCTTTTTGACGAAGTAGGTCGGCAACCGCTCGGCGTGGCCAGTGGCCATGAATACGACGATGAGGAGGAACGTGGCGGAGGATCTGTGATTCATGGAATTGCCGTTTTGAAGATGACCATACGGTAGCTTCCGGTACAGTTAGTGCAAGAGTATTCTGACCCAAGTCAGTCCTCGTGCACCTTCAACTTGCAAGGATCTCACGAATTCACATGGAGAGGTTTGGCTCATGTACCGGTATTCAGACGACATCTCGACTGGAAACTTCAGTTTGAGTGATGGCGACTGCATCTTCCGGGATGATTGCCGGCAGGGCACATCAATTCTCGGGGCAGCCCAGCTACCTGTCCCAGTCGGAGCCGGAATGTGGCGACAATCTTCAACATGAAGCGGAGGGGTGATCCCGAGAGCGGGGACCAGCAAATTACTTGCCTTGGCATCTGGCGTTAAATTGCACAGATGGCCTCGGTTGAGGTATGCCTTGCTTTTTCCCATTGTTCCTTGAGGAAAATGAATTACTAACGAATCTGCTCTGTGGAGATGAGAGCAGGGTTGGTGGAAAAGTGTTCCATAAGCTGGTGGATGCAGTTATGGTAGGGCCGGTAGCCTCTGCTGGAGTAAGGCGGCAGTGACATGTCATCAGCAAATGTGTTGAGGGACTGAAAAAACGGACTTTTTTATATGATCCATAAGCTTGAAGCGATTCGGGGACTGGACCACCCAGCCCCCGAACCACTCCTCAAACCGCCGCGAAGCGGCTTTGTTCAACAATCATATGAAATCATCGAAACTGGGGCGCCATATTGCAGTTAGTCTGATTGCCGCAGGACCTGCAGGGGGTTTTCTGATTGGATTACTCAACGCGGGTGATCCGGATCCCAATCCTATCGGACGGGTTATTTATGCGAGCATGATGACTGTCGTGACTCCTCTGCATGCGGGTTTCCCTCCACATCACGCAGCTGGACCAGGTCAATTTTTCAATGCCTGGCCACACATCGGGGTTGCCTTCATGTTGATACTGAGTTGTTGCATTTATCGTGATTGGAAATCACCTGAAAAACAAAATAAACCTACATCCTAGCCATGCTTTGCTGTAAACCTGTCGTGGTTGCAATCGATGTGTCCAGTGAATGGAGTCGCTGGGCCTGGGCCGTTAGGAAAATACACAAATGCACATAATAAGAACCGTGCCTTCCTTTCACTATCTGGATGCAGATGAAGGCCTTCCATTCTTCGTCAATTACTTGGGATTTCGAATTGTACACCAGGAGGCCGGGCTGCGCGTTGTCGAACGCGGGGACGTTCGATTCCATCTGGAAACCAATAGAGAATATGCGTCCCAGCTGCCTCCGCTGGTTCGGGTGGAAACCGACGACATCCGGGAACTCTGGGCTGAGCTGTCGACCAACCCCCAACACCATGAGCACCTCCACCAGCGATTCCGGAATGGCCCCGAGTTGCGACCGTGGAACGCGTGGGAGTTCGCCGTGAAGGACAGTCAAGCCTGCATCGTCTTCCAGCAGTGGAATCCCCGGTCAGCGACAGATGGGAAGGCAGAAGATTTTCAATCCTAGGCTGTCGGTCGATACATCAGTGGTCAACACTGTGCGCTGATTCCTGCGTGTCACCCCGACATTTGACGCACAATATGATGAAAACACAACCTTTCAAACAATGCCACAAGGACGGCAGCATTTGGGCTGTAGGTCAGCTACTTGATGGGGCCGCAACCGGATATTGGGAATGGTTCCGAAAAGACGGTACGAAATCCAGGTCCGGGCACTTCAAGAACGGTCACCAGGTGGGTGAGTGGACCACCTACGATAACAAAGGCGAAGTCTACAAAGTAACCATGATGAAGGATAAATCAATCGAAGGAAAGATCGAGTTCGATCATCCAGTGTGAACAATGAGCAACAGGATATTCGGACAAGATGATTCTTTCATTTCCGGTCATCTCTCCACGAAGGCCACTATGTGAGACAGCGCTCTTCGGTAACCTTGAAATCAAGATGTTTATGGCCATCACAGCAATGAAGCGCGGGGCACAATCCGCGCTGAAAGAAACATTCCGCCCTCTGCAATTTGAGGTTGGGGGGTAGCAGGTCGTTTGCCTGGATTGTGGGAGCCAGGGCTTCCTGGTTTCTGCCGCGGAATGCAGGATCGTTGCTGAATTGATTTTTTTAAGAGAAGATTATCAACAATCACGTCACACCCGGCCCTGCGGGCTATCGACCGGTGATCGTCAATCTGCAGAGATACTGCATGGCTTCCCTGGGCCTCATTTGGTGAAATTCAAGTCATATCCGCCGCGATTTCAGGTCATTCGCAGGAAAATTGCATGTGGAAATGAAACCGGAAAGTCGGTATAACGACAGATATGAATCAATTCAAAACCCGCTCAGGCACTGTATGCCCGTCGTCCGAGGGGCAGGGTGTAATAACTCCACGCAGCGAGGTCAGTGGCGGGTGCTGCCGGGTAACCGGCGGCCCTTGCCTGTCTGCCACATCCACCAGTGGAAGATACAGCCATGAATTTGCGAAATGAATCCATCAGCCTCCTGCTCTCACTCATCGCTCTGCTCTGCATTCCCTGTGGCATTGTGATCGCCTCTGTTGCAGTACGACGGCTGCGCAGCAATCGCACAATACCATTCAGGGCCGTGATGGGATCATGCGCCACCGCTGCCACGATTACTGTTGCCATAACATTAATCATCTCTCTCATCCTCAAGGCCACCGGCTTTTTTGATCAACAGTTTTACAGGCCCTCAGCCCGCACATACGGTGCGCTGACTGAGCTTGGGATCCAGCCCGAAAACGTGAGTTTTTCCAGCGCCGATGGCACGAAGCTGCATGGGTGGTTCCTGCGTCCGGATGTCGAGCCGGTCGGGACAGTGATCTGTTTTCATGGCAGCGACAGAAACATCTCGCATACGACCCGAAACGTGTATTGGATGACGGAACACGGATTTAATTTATTTGTTTTTGACTACCGTGGATATGGACAGTCTGAAGGCAAACCGGATCGAAATGGGCTCGTTGAGGATTCGGCAGCGGCAGTTGATTATGTACTGACCCGCAGGGACGTCCGACCTGACAGGATCATCCTATACGGTCAGAGCATGGGTGGGCAACTCGCCCTGAACGCAGCTTCGCTTCGATTGGACGTCGGCATTCGACTGGTGATTTCCGAAGCGACTTATGCCCGCCACAGCTATCACCTGAGTGACAAGCTTGGTCAGTTCGGTCCGCTTTGGCTGGTAAAATGGGCAGGATGGTTGCTGACCAGCGACAAATACAGCGGCGAGAAAGCTATTGCCAGTCTTGAGTCGACACCCGTCCTGCTCGTTCACGGGACTTCAGACACCGGCGTCAGCCCCTATCACAGCCAACGGCTCTTCGGGGCGGCAAGCGACCCTAAAGAGCTCTGGCTTTACGATGGTGCCGGGCATCTGCAGATTTTCAACCAGCCATCGGACCAGCAACGACTGGTCGCTTACATAAAGTCATTGCTTCCTGATGCCTTCGACGGTGGCGGTGATGCAGCGGGCAGCGATCCGACAGACAAACGGGACACGGAATAGGCCGCTCGGTTTGCTGTAAAGAGAAATGCCTGACAAAGCCGAGCTGTCCGGGGCATTCATCAGAGGTTCGGAGGCCAGTTACATTCCTGCCTGGCATCGGAAATGCACGGTCATCAGCCTGCGGTGGAGGCATCGACCAGTTCGAAGAAACGGAATTTGCCTGGATCGGTTCGTTCCATGGAGCAGGCAATATGAGCCACGTGGCGGTTGCCTGGCTGCAGTTCAAGCGTGCAGGGAATATGTTTCACCAGATTTGAACGACTGGTGTGGTTCATCAGGGCGGAAATACCGAGTCCCTGCCATTTGAGGAGGGCTTCAGTTCTGGTCCAGAGGCGGATGAATTCCCCGGGACGGTCATCTTCGGGTGCTTTTTCTATTATTTCACGATCTCCTGGAAGGAGAAAACGATCTGCCAGTTCCCGCCAGTTGACCGGTCGATCTGCCGGTTCCAGATCAACTCCCACGGGCCCGCACAGTGAAAAGGCCACCATTCCCGCATCGAAGGTGTGGCTGGCGTTGAAATCAGGCACCAACGGCAACTTGAATGGTGAGGTTAAAGCCGGTTTGCCGCCCTGACTGGAAACGATCTCAATCTGCTGTGTCGGGACCCCGAATAGGCCGGCAGCGCAATCCCTGACAAGGCTCCTCCATAATGCTCCAAGGAGTCTTTGCGATTCAATTCTGCGGCGGGTCAGGTTCGACCTTTCAGGCTCAGGGAGCCTTTTCCACGCATCCTCCGCATGGCCCCGGCAGCCCGTCAGTTGGAAGAAAATGACAATGACCGCTACATCTTGTGGGAGCGACCGGATTTCATCATGAATATTGTGGATTTTTCTGAAAATTGTCCGGTAACTTTCTATGGCCAAAGTCAATTTGATGGTGTATGTAATCTGTTTAACATGAAGCGTTTGCAAAAACAGCCATTTTTGTGGCTCGTCATCGTATTTCTGGGAGTGGTTCCTGTTTCAGGAGCCGCTGTTGAAAGCGATGCGGATATGCCACGCAAGGTCCTGCTGATCGGCGTGGATGGCTGTCGTTTTGATGCCATAGAGGCTGCTGAGACGCCCAACTTTGACCTGATTCTCAAGCGCAGTGCATGGTCCCGCCGGATGCGCGTCCTTTCCCCCGACCATGGGAGTTCCGGAGAATCCGTGATGACCACACACGGCCCCGGGTGGGCGACCGCCCTGACCGGGGTATGGCATGACCGTCATGGTTTCATCAATGATTCTGTCGACAGGCACCGCCAGAGGAAGGAATCCTCAGCCAACTTTTTCGATCATTCACAGTCCGCGGATTCCGATGCACAGGATTATCCGACCATATTTGAAAGGCTTCAGAAGTCGGAGCCTGATTTCTATACAGCGAGTCTGACGACCTGGGCCCCTCTCAATCATTTTATAGCTCACAAGGCCGATCTGCAGAGGAACTTCTCCGAAGCCGGCCGTTCTCCTTATCTTGCTGACCAGCGTGCCGCCGATGAGTTCAGCGCTCTTCTCATGGAGGAACTGGCCCCGGACTTCACATTTCTTCTGCTGAGCCAGATCAATGAAGAGGGCGAGCGCGGTGGATACGGCCCTTCCTCGCATTCCTACATTGCGGCTGTTGAGCGGGTCGACACACTCATCGGCCAGGTGGTGAAATCCATATCCGACCGGGTTCAGACCACTCAGGAGGAGTGGCTCATACTCATTACCAGCGACCACGGCGGGGAGGGATTTCACCACACCTATGGATTCCGGAACCCGGCCATTGACACGACCTTCCTGATTGCTTTCGGTCCGACCATCACCCGCGGAGAAATAGAAGGCGAGACGGCACTGGTTGACATCGCCGCCATGGCCCTTGATCACCTCGGGTTTCTTCACTCCTACATGAGCCCTTCCATCGACGGTCGGCTTCCAAAACTTCCAGGAGCGGATCCGGTTGAAGTCGTCGAAGAGTATGCCAGAAGTTTTGAAAAATCATTCAACGCGCTGGAGGCCCAGTTTCATCTCCTCGATGAGCTTCGTCAGCCTGTGCTCCTCGATGATGCCAGTGCGGAAGTCCACATGAATCCCAGGGAAATGGATCAGCTCGCCATCTTCAACAGCCAGCTCGATCAGCTTGAGTCAGCCGCGCTCGAACAGCGTCAGCTCGAAATGGAGTTTCTCCACAAAACATATAAATACAGCCTGATCGCCATCTTTCCGGTATTCCTGCTCACCATCGTCGGGCTGGTGATCGGTGAAATGATTCACGGGAGATGCCTTGAAAAAGCCACGCTGTTTTTTGCCCAGGGCATCAACCTCAAGAACCCCCTGCAGATGGTGAAGTCCACCGCACTCGAATCCGAGATTCCTGCCAGTGAAGACGAATTTTCCTGGATCGACGAACAGGAGGTCAGCTACGAGGCGGCCTCGGGCCAGCCGCCGCCGACAGTCCACAAGTGGACGCTGCCCAAGAAGAGCAGCAAGGCCCACGCCGGTTGAGATTTCTCCGGCTGTTCCGCTTCACCCATCTCCATCCGACTCGACTCCTCCCTGCGACCGCTTTATTGGCATTGATCATTGATTGCCGGGCGCACTGGGGCAATAGTTCTGGAAGAGATATGTTGGAGTGCGACTACATGCGGAAAATTCTGGATTCCTACCAGAAACTTGGTGGTATCAACCACATTGATGGTCCGAATCTTCCTTCCAAGGCTGCTATTTTCAGGATTGCCCAGGATCTTCTGCAGCTGATCTATCCCGGATTCTTCGAGGACCGGACTTACCGGATGGCCGATATGGCTTTCGAGACCGAACAACTTGTCTGTTCCCTGTCCATCCGGCTGAAACGCGAGATACGTCGAAGTCTTCTCTATCACATGCCGGAGGAGATCAACGAGAAGGACCCTGACCTTTACACCGAACACACCGTCAATGAGTTCCTGAACAAGATCGCCGATGTCCGGGATATTCTGAAGACGGACGCCGAGGCCGCTTTCCAGGGTGATCCCGCGGCACTCAGCATGGATGAG
>JAUIAG010000151.1 GCA_030425355.1 Verrucomicrobiia bacterium | reverse complement strand
GTGGATTGAGGAGCAGACGGCTTCCGGAGATCTGGAATGCAGGCAAAGGTTTCTGGAGCGGATGAGGCTGCGCATGTATGATCTTTCTGCCTTCATGAAGGACATAAAAATGCGGTTTTCGAAGTGGTATAATCGTGAAAATGACCGGAAGGGGACACTTTGGGAGGAAAGATTCAAGAGTCTGGTAATCGAAGGTGAAGAGGGGGCACTTTTAAAAACGGCTGCCTATATCGAGCTCAATCCTGTCAGAGCCGGGATAGTTGATGATCCAGCCACGTACCGCTGGTGTTCATATGCCGAGGCTGTTTCCGGGGGAAAGAAGGCCCTCAAAGGAATTCGCGAGTTGATTTCGGGAAGAGGGAACCTCCTTGAGCCGGCTGATGTTCTCGGTGCCTATCGTCTTTATTTTGTTCAGAAAAGCGTGGATCAATCCTCCCGGCGGCCTGGATTTACCCAGGATCAGCTCGAGGAGGAGAAAAAGCGTCAGGGGCGTTTGTCAGTCCCCGATGCCTTGTTGGCAAGGGTGCGGTATTTCACCGACGGTGCAATTTTAGGATCCAGGGAGTTTGTAAGAGATTTCCTCTGGAGTCGGCGTAGTGAGTTCCCTCGTGGCAGGAAGCAGGCATTCAGAATGAGAGGGGCAGACTGGGAGGGGTTATACAGCTATCGCAACCTCAGGGTCTGAAACCATCCCAACGGGAGCACAGAGAGCGGGCGGCACCGGAATTTTCTCCACATTGATCAGCCAGGGGGACTGGGGGGCGGGAATTATTCCAATCCACGGAATCATTCCCGGGATTCATCATGTACTGAGGGGGAGAGCGGGCGGGCGAGGAGGTGAATTGAAAGGATACGGACAGCTGGAAGCGGGGGGAAGGAAATGGGAATAAATAAAATACCTGGAACTTTGTTGAGGCAAAATTTTCCGGGTTGGGATTCGGGCTGGGTGGACATGGGCGGTGGATGAAGGGGTTATGCGGGAAAATCAGGAATGGCATGGGCATTGCTGGTGGGGAGGGGATATGGTGGATGGACTTTTTCAACAGACGAATTATCAGGCTGCAAAAGCTCTTCTTGGGGCGGCGGAGATGCGGCATGAGGCGATTGCGTCCAATCTGGCCCATGTTGAGACGCCGCAGTATAAGCGGATAGATGTGGAGACCAGTTTTGAGAAGAAGTTTGTGGCGTCATTGAAGAGCGGGAACACGGATCGGCTTTCTAATCTTCGGGCAACGGTGGGAATAGACAGGAAGGCGAGGGCAAATCGAGTGGATGGCAATACGGTGGAGCTGGAGAAGGAACTTCTGGCGCTGAACCGCAACAGTCTTCAGCACAGTTTTGTGACGGACCGCATTTCGGGGACCATGGCGCGATTGAGCATGGCGATTACAGGCAAGGCGTGAACGTCGGAAAATCGGGCAGGAATGAGTTGGCGGAAGCGGGAATAAACCAGGGATTTGCAGGAGAAACATGGATTTATTAAGTGGCATTGACAGTTCAGCGGCAGCCCTTGAGGCGCAGAAGTTCCGCATGGACATCATCTCCCAGAACATCGCGAATGCGCAGACCAGCCGTGGTCCGGATGGGAAGCCGTATCAGCGCAAGCAGGTGGTTTTTGAGAATCTTCTTCGCGGCTCCAAGGGTCTTGAGCGGGACGACCTGACCAAGGGGCCGCTGCTGCAGGTGACGAGAGTGATGAGTGAGCAGACTCCGCCGCGGCTTGTTCACATACCCGGGCATCCTGATGCCGATCAGAACGGGATGGTTGCGATGCCGAATATCAGCATCCACCGGGAGATGGTTGACATGATTTCCTCATCGCGTGCCTACGAGGCAAATCTTTCCGTGGTGAAGACGGCACGTTCGATGGCCCAGAAGACCATGTCGATGGGCAAGTGAAAACGGCAGGATTGAGGAATTGAATGTTTGACCACCAGTCATCAACCACCAGCCGGATTGCGGCCATGCCAATGGGAGGAAGCATCTGATGCCAATAGAAGGTGTGCAGGCAATGAGTGCCGCATTTCCGAGTCTGCGGCCGATACCGGTGAATCCACCGAAGGCGCAGGCAATGATTCCCGGTGTTGAGCTGCGGGAACTGCGGCCGGAAGTGCCACAGCTGCGGAATCGTCCGGGACTTGAGTGGCCGACAGCGCCCGGGGTTACAGGACCTGGCTATAACGTTGAGTCGGCGATCGAGTCCTTTGTCCACGCCGTGGATGAGAAAAGCAAGGTGGCCGGCCGGAAAGTATCGGCACTGATGGCTGGTGAGGACATGTCACTTGGCGAGACGATGGTCAGTCTTCAGGAGTCTCAAATTTCTTTCGAGCTGATGGTGGAAGTGCGCAATCGCCTTCTTGAGGGTTACCAGGAACTAATGAGGATGCAGGTCTGATGGTCATGCGAATGAATGAAACAGCGAAAAGAATTAGTCAGTGGCGGAGTGGCACCATTCGGGGTGTGGCCATGGTCGATCTGTCTCATGACGGGGGGGAGAGATGGTAAATCAGCTGAAGGCACTATTATCGAAGATGGGGGAAATCTGGGGCCAGATAGGCCTCAATCAGCGCATATCCATCGTCCTGACAGGCGGTGCGGTGCTGGCTGGAATCATCACTGTCGGATTGATATCGACTGACAGGCCGGGAATGACTCTGGCGTCAAATATCAGCACCAGTGAGGCGGCAGAAATTACCCAGGCCCTGCAGGAGGAGAAGATTCCATATGAAATTTCAGGTGCGGAAAATACCATCACCGTCCCGAGGGATGCCTATCACAGGGCGCGGATGAGGCTGGCGGTCCGGGGAATTCCCCAGTCCAGTGGAAAGGGATATGAAGTTTTTGAACAACCGAGTTTCGGGAAGTCCGACTATCTCCAGCGGCTGCAGCATCAGGTCGCGCTTCAGCAGGAACTGGAGATGACCATCGAGGAGCTGGATGAAGTTGAGTCAGTGAGGGTTCACATCGTGCCTCCGAAACGGACGCTGCTCGTTGATCCGACAACACTTCCAAAGGCTTCCGTCCTCATCAAGAAGGCCCGGATGCAACTGAGCATGGCATCTGTTGAAGCGATCCAGAGTCTGGTGGCCCACGCCGTTGAAGGTTTGGATCCATCCAATGTGACGGTGGTTGATGAACAGGGCCGGCTTTTATCGCAGGACATGAACGATGATTCGATTGAGGCGATAGCGGAAGGCCAGCTCAAGGCGAGAAGGGATCACGAGAAATATCTGACCGACAAGGTTCAGGATATGCTGGATCACGTGCTGGGCTTTGGAAAGTCCAAGGTCTCGATAGACGTTTCGCTGACAACTGATTCGGTGCAGCAGGTGAGCCGCATGTATAATCCGACGAATCAGGTTGTGCTGAATTCCATCACACAGGAGCAGTATGAAATTTCCTCATCTGCGGATGGCGGAGTTCCCGGAGTTCCGACCAACGCGCCGGCGACGACAAATTCAATGGCCCTGCCGCCCGGATTCAACTCGACCACCAATATCATCAAGGACATCCAGTTTGGAAACGAGGAGCTGACGACCACCACCACCAAAACTCCCGGGACCATCACCAATATTTCGGCTTCGGTCATTGTGGATACCCGCTATCAGACAGGCACCGATGGGGTTCTGCAGCCCCTGCTGCGGACGCCGGAGGAGATCGGGAATCTTCGATCCGCTGTCATGACTGCATTGAGCATCCGAGACACCAACACCATCAGCGTGATTCAGATGCCGTTTGAGAAAACGGACACTGGTTCCGTACTGACCGACCTCAGGCAGATGGACCAGCGGATGTTTTATTTCGAGCTTGTTAAGCAGCTTCTCTACCTTGCTCTGCCGGTGATGTTTTTCTTCGGGTTTGTCCGGATGTGGAAGAAGTCATCGGCTGATGCAATACCGCTCGGGGTTCCTGTCGGGCAGCTTGGCGGACAGGAGGAGAGCAGCGAGGCATCGGCTGCCGAAGTGGATAATCCGGCGGATGCGGAGGTCGCGGACACAGAAGGGACTTCCGGGAACGGGGAGGAGCCGCTGCTCAATGAAACCGACAGCGACGAGGAGAATCCGGAGGCAGCCGAGCCATCCGGACAGAAACCAAACCGGACGTACGAGGAACCGGATTACGAACTCGATCTACCATTCAGCGAGGAAGAACTTATGGCAGGACTCAGCGACGCAGAAAGACAGGAAATACAGGAAAAGATCAGGAAGATAAACCAGTGGGTTCACGAGAAGCCCGACACCGTGGTTCGGACGGTGAGGAACTGGCTGGATGAGGAGGACGAGAAATCTGAAGTGGAAGCTGAGGAGGACTGATCCTGAGTGAATCCCTAACCGAATGACCCCTGAAGCATGGTGAACAACTGGCATGGCAGCAGTATCTGAAAGAGACAAGAAGGACAGGAATCCGTTCCCTGAAGAGTATGATCAGATGACGCGGATTCAGCGTCTGGCTGTGCTTCTGGTGATTCTTGGTCCGTCCCTGGGAGGGAGGTTCCTGAGGCAGTTTCCCGAGGATGAGATTGAGAAGATAGCCGAGCAGATGGCGCGGATTAATCTGATTTCCGAGGAGGTCAAGCTGAAGGTGATCAAGGAGTTCGCGGGAATCATGAGCGAGGCGCAGTCGAGCCTTCTTGGGGGTGTGACGATGACGCAGGAGATTCTGCAGAATGCACTCGGGATGTTCCGGGCGTCCGACATCATGAACCGGGTCTCGCCGAACAGCAGCTCTCTGGACTGTATAAAGCTCTTTCTTCGGATGGATCCGGTGGAGCTGACCAATATTCTTCGATTTGAGAGGCCCCAGACTGTTGCCATGATCCTGAGTTATTTCCCGGTTCAGAAGAGCAGTCAGATTGTGACACATCTGGAGCCCGAGATGCGTCAGGCGGTGGTGGAGAAGATGGCGTCCATGTCTCCGACGACGGAGGAGGTGGTTCGCATTGTGGCGCAGTCCCTGCAGAGCAAGGTGGGGAAGCACACCGAGAGGGTCCTGAACCAGACCGGTGGCATCAAGAGTGCTGCCGACCTTCTCAACAGCATGGACAAAAAGATTGGCAAGGCATTGCTGATCGACATCGAGGAGAACAATCCCGAGCTGGGGCAGCTGATCCGTCAGAAGATGTTCATCTTTGATGACCTGTCGGTGCTGGACACAACGGTGCTTCAGAAAGTTCTCCGGGAGGTCGACATGCGCGACCTCGCAGTGGCACTGAAATCGGCCAGCAAGGAGGTGGAGAAGGCGCTTCTTGGAAGTGTTTCCAAGCGTGCTGCCGAGACCATCCGGGAGGAAATGTCCTTTATGGGGCCTGTCAAGGCCAAGGAAGTTGAGGCGTCGCAGCAGAGAATTATCGAAGTGGTGCGAAGACTTGAAAGTGAGGGAGAGATCGATCTCTCCGAGGAGTAGGATTTTTGATTGAGGCTTATGAATCAAACCGGCACAGACAGCGTTGAAAGCCCGGCCCCATGGAAGGTGAAACTTCCCCTGAATGGGCAGGGGCGGATCACTGGTGCCGTGGTTGCTCACCCACTCGAAGGGAAGCTGGCCGCCCTGACTGAAGGCCACCGTCAGGAACTTGAGAAGGTCCGTGGCGATGCCTATGAGCAGGGCTACCGGGCCGGCCTTGCAGAGGGGGAGAAAAAACTGGCGGAGGCAAGAAGTCGTTTTGAAGATTACGAGGTAAGGATTCTTGAGGAGATACAGCAATCGGTTCCCGGATTTCTGGAGGAGGCGGTTCCGGCACTGACAGAGCTGGCGTTTGAAGTTGCCGCGAAGTTCGTGGACCGGAAGGCTGTCGATACCGCCTGGCTGGAGGAGGAGATTTCGGGGGGTATTTCGAAGCTGACCGACAACTCCGGTGTGGAGGTGCGGATGAACCAGTCAGATCTCGAAATGCTTTCGAAGGCCGGGGCCGGAATACTTGAGCGCACGGATGACGCGGGGGAGCGCATTCCATTCAAGGCATCCAGTCAGGTGGAGCCGGGTGGATTCGTCCTGCAGTGCCGTATGGGGATCATGGATTTCACGCGGGAGACGAGGTTTCGCAGGATCAGGCAGCTGATGGAGGAAGTGAAATGACCACGGCATCTGAAGAATCAGTTGAGACCACGGTGGCATCGCCGGGATTTCCGGGTGCAGTTTCCGCCATTGACCATCTGCGGCAGCGGATCTCCGAAGTGGATGTGAGCGAGAGCCGCGGGAAGGTGGTCCAGGTGGTTGGTCTGGTGATTGAATCTGAGGGTCCGATGGCGGCCGTGGGTGAGATCTGCCGGGTGGAGAACCCCCGGGGCGGTGTGCCGACACTCTGCGAGGTCGTCGGGTTCCGCCGCGACCACGTGCTTTTGATGCCTCTTGGGGAGACTCACGACATCTGTCCCGGTAGTCCGGTTGTCGCCACAGGGGAGTCCCTCAAAGTGCGGGCGGGTGATGATGTTCTCGGGCGGGTTCTCGATGGTCTGGGACGTCCGATTGACGGTGGCCCCGCCATCCGGACCGGGGCGAGGGTTGCCCTGAACCTCCAGCCTCCCGACATCCTCAAAAGGAGACGCATTACCGAGAGGTTCTATACCGGGGTGCGGGCGATTGACACGATGATTCCGCTGGGCAAGGGCCAGCGCGTCGGGATTTTCGCCGGAAGCGGTGTCGGGAAGTCCACATTGATGGGCATGATAGCCCGGAATGCGCTGTGCGATGTGAATGTCATTGCACTGGTTGGCGAGCGAATCCGTGAGGTCCGGGAATTTATTGAGAATGATCTGGGTGAGGAAGGGCTGCAGCGGTCGGTGATCATTGCGGCGACTTCCAACCAGCCGGCGCTTGTGCGGATGAAGGCGGCATTTCTGGCTATGGCTGTGGCGGAGCATTTCCGCGACCGCGGCCGGGATGTCCTGCTGATGATGGACTCGGTGACACGATTTGCCATGGCTCAGCGGGAGATAGGCCTTGCGGTTGGTGAACCGCCGGCGACCCGTGGATACACACCTTCGGTTTTCTCCATGCTTCCCCAGCTGCTGGAGCGTGCGGGAACCGGGGAACAGGGATCCATCACCGGACTTTTCACCACACTTGTTGAGGGGGATGACATGAATGATCCGGTCGGCGATACCGTGAGGGCCATTCTTGACGGACACATGGTGCTTTCGAGAGATCTGGCCAATCAGGGACATTACCCGCCGTTGCAGGTCCTGGAAAGTGTGAGCCGACTGCAGGGGCAGTTGATGGATGCTTCGCAGAAGTCCGTCTGCTCCCGCGTCCGCGACTGCCTCGACGTCTACCGGCGAAACCGCGATCTCATCCAGGTCGGGGCCTATCAGAAAGGGGTTAATCCCGAGGTGGACCGCAAGCTGGACCGGGTTGAACCCATCAATCGATTTCTGAGGCAGGAGACACATGAAGAATCCGGCGATCCTGACGCTGTCTTCAATCAACTCACATCGATCATGGCCGGATAAAAATGCGGCGATTGCCGGCCGGGTCATCGGCCCCCCGGAGCGACGCGAAAGGAATTATAGAGAATGAAGAAATTTCAGTTTTCACTGGAGTCCGTATTCGAGCACAGGGTTCGTCTCGAGAGGGAGGCGCTGCATCAGCTTGGACTTGAATTGGAGAAGCAGGTGCGGGCCCGGCGGCAACTGGAGCAGGCTTCGGGGTCGATTGACAGCTGTCATCGCGAGATGCAGAAGCTGATGACCCAGGGGAAACTGACACCGTCGTCGATGCAGAACCATCATGCCTTCCTTCACCGGTTGCAGGAGAGGGAGAATGATGCGCGTCGCGAGTTCGACGAGGCCCGCCAGAGGGTCAATAAATCCCGGGAGGAATACTACCGGAAGAAGTCGCAGACCGAGATTCTGTTGAAGCTCAGGGAGCGGAGTCATGCCGAGTATTTGAAAAAGCTGGAGAAGCTTGAAGCCCGCGAGACGGATGATCTGGTGGTCGTCCGCCATTCGCGGGAGGGGATGAGAGCGGCCTGAGGAGGACAGTACAATGAACAAGTTACTTGAATCAAAATATCTGGCACCTCTGATTGGGGTTATCATGTACCTGCTGACACTCTTTCTGTTGTTGCAGGGAGTGATGCCTGAGGTATTGAAGGCGACGGCGGTCAAGGCGGCACCGGTGAAGCATCCTGTTGAGGAGAAGCTGTGGGAACCCGAGCCGGAGCCGGTGGCCCTGTACGAGCCGAGCTATCGGGAAACCAGCTATGATGGAAAGTCCTGGGAGTTCTTCAATCCGGAGCTGAACAAGCTGACATCCGAGCTCAAGAAGAAAAGGCAGGAGCTTTACGACCAGTCTCAGCATCTTGAAATGGTTGAAAAGCGCATACTGGCCGAGAAGAAGGAACTCGACAAACTGCGGTCCACCATCGAGGGGCTGAAGAGTGAATTCAACTCACATATCCTGAGTTCGGGTGAGAAGCAGGCGGAGAATCTGCGGCGGACAGCCGAGGTGATCCGGACGATGGACAGGGCGAAGGCCGTCACGCTGATCACCAGTATGACCGTGCCCGAAGCGGTAAGACTGATGGGATTTTTTACCCCTGAAGAAACGGCTGACTTCTTTGAACTGATGACGGCCGGAGGCGAAGAGGGGTTGACCATGGCGGCGGAAATTTCAGCCGGTCTTCGCCGCAGTTACCTCCCTGATATGCCAATGCCGGAGGAGCCGGAAGTTGAAGTGAAGCTCGCTCCCGGAGATTCCGAGCGACTGGCGCGGCTGGCCGATTTTTATGCCGGCATGGGAATGAAGGACACCTATGAAATTCTGAAATCTGATCCGGACGAGAAGGTGCTGAAAATCCTCCTGCACATGGTCCCGAGCATGCAGCAGGAGTTTCTGCAGGTGATGACAGAGCAGGGCGGCGCGGAAGCACGGCGTGCCCACAAGCTTTCCAACATGATACACAATGCGAATCACGATGAATCCATTCGTGGATCCATCGACAATTCGATGTTCCTGATCACCCGGGAGGAGTCGCGGCGACTCAAAGACCGGATGGATCTGCTGGCACAGATGAACGACGATCAGCTGCTGGAGTATCTGGCGATGAACCACCAGCTGCTGGAGATTGCCAGACTTTTCAAGCACCTCGACAAGCCGCGCCGGGACCAGTTGATGCTCAAGGTGATCAACGAGAGTACTTTTGGAGAAAGACGAAGCAGGGAATTAGCTGAGTTGATGAATCAGATGGAGCTGGAAGTGATAGATGAACCTTCGGAAACAGCTGCCGTGGATACAGAGACTCTCGCGGAATCGGCAGCTGATGATGAGTCAGCCCCTGCCGAATAAATGCTAAACCTTTCCACAGCAAACATAGCTTCACGACCTGTCGCCGGGTCATCCACCGCCGGACTGGATGGCAGCCTTGTGCTGGCTCCTGGCAGTTCCGGATCCGGATTTGATACGCTGCTGCAACTCAGCCTCGGTAACCAGGGCAGTGGCCGCCAGCCGGTATCCGGCAGCTCTCCCCGGTCTGAGACCTCTGAGAAGGCCGGGGCCGGAGAGAAGGCACCATCGGGGCACGGGCTCCCGGATCAGAGTGGATCACCCTCACAAACCCCTGTTCTGTCCGTTATTGGCCAACCCCCCGGCTTGGAGAATGTGCCGGTCCGTGGGGCGGCTGAGGAACATGATTCCGATGAAAGGGCACAAAAAGGGGAACCGGCGGATCAACAGAGTTCCGGGACTCCACCGGTGAGGGACAGGGCCTCCGGGCGCTCCACCAGCTCCCATTCCCACACTGGTCTTAACTATCCCGCCGACCGGCCGCAGCAATCTGACGCCCCGGGCTACAGCGTTTCCGGTGAATCCCGATCCCGCGAGGGAATGCTCCCGGATAATTCGGCTTCAGAGGGCTCCACGGAAACGGGAAACAGCAGTCATGACGTGGAAAAACCGGGGGTGGAATCCCGGGCCACCGGTTCTCGGGGATCGGCAGCCCAGAGCTTCTCACATGGTGTTGATTCCGGGAAGGCAGGATGGCCGGTTCGTTCTGATGAGGGTGAAGTCAGACGGGAAGACGACAGCCGGGGATCGGCCATCGGCGTTGGGGAGAACAAAGATTTCATTCAGTCGGCAGTCAATGGGCGTTCACCGCTGCCTTTGACCGGACCCGCCTGGACTGCCGTCCGGGCCGGGGAGAGCCAGCGGGCTGAATTGGCCATGCCGGAGGTGGACCCGTCGGTTACTGGGGCCGATAGCGGAAATAATGGCGCGCCGAGGTCGACTGGACATGTGCCTGAGGAAATGCAGGAAGTGTCGAAGTCAGCGGTTGCCGACTCACGCAAAGTCGATTCTGCCCTCAGGGAGATGAACGGACAGGATAAAACCGCGGAGGCACCCGGCAGCTCTGAATTCGATAAATCCGGATTCCGGGGCTCTGGTCATGGCCCGGCACATACGACCGGGTCGGATCCTGAAAAACCGGAAGGTGTCCGGCAAAATTTGACTGATGAGCCGGAATTGGTCGATGAGATGGCTCAATCAGCTGAGCTTGAGGGCGAAGATTCGGCTAATTCAGTGAAAAACAGCACTGATGAGGAGATGGGCACAGCCGTTGCTGACAATACACCGATGACCGTGCAGACGGCAAAATCTTCCAATTCGAATCAACCGTCGGTGACCGACTCTCCGGTCGCGCCGGAGGCCGATGGCATCGCTGTCCGCACAGGCATGGGTGGACAGGGGGATGATGCGCGCTCGGGGAATGACTCATCATCACAGCAGGAAGCGAATTTTTTCAGCGGCTCATCATCCGCTTCGGAGAACAATTCCGGCCGGGCGGGGGCTGAAGTGCAGTCCGTGGACCGCTCCGGAAGCCGATCAGTGGAAGGCCGTTCATCCGACATGAGCCGGATTGAACAACTGGCAGATTCCCTGATGAAGGAAGTAATCCGGCTCAGGCCTCTCCAGGATGGCCGGGTTCAGATGCGTCTTCAGTTCGGCTCTGAAAATGTTGAATTCACTCTGTCCCAGCAGGGTGAGTGGGTGGAGGCCAGAATCTCACGGGACTCAGTGGAGGCCGCTTCACTGCTCGCCAATCTGTCATCGATGAATGAATCCCTGGCACGTCATCAGATTCGGGTGATTGCCGGACAAAATGAGAATGGGTTCACCCCGGCTCAGGACTTTAATCAACCCGGGAGGGAGGATGACTCCGGAGAAGCGACAGACAACCGTCACCGCTTTGATGACAGAAATGACCGGGCCGACAATCATCACAGAGGTGAGGGGTCATCGGATCGGACAGCCGGTGCCGAATCATCCCAATCATCCCAAACTCAATTCAATGACCACGGGGAGGAGTCCGAGGACTCCATCCGGAATCTCAACCTTTTTGCATAATCAGCCATGATGCCCCAATCCGCATTTCCGGTGAAACTCAACACCAATGGTCCGAGGCTGACGCCTGAGGAGGAAATCATCCCCGAACTGCCGAACCAGCAGTTGACACAGGATGATTTCATGGCCCTGCTGGTCACACAGTTGAGTAATCAGGATCCTCTCAATCCAAATGCAGACATGGATTACTTTGCCCAGATGGCCCAGTTCGCCAATCTGGAACAGAATAAGGAACTCGGCACGACTCTTCAGAGGATCGAAGCCAATTCACTTATAGGAAAAACAGTGGAAATAGATATTGAGGATGCGGCATCGGTCATCGGATCAGTTGACGCCATCCGCATATCGGCAGGGAAGCCAAAAGTCATGGTTGGCGGTGTGTTCTATGATCTGGAACAGGTCAGGAACGTATTGCCGGCCATTGACAGCGAGATACAGTCCCCCGAACCAACCGGGGGTGATTCTACGAGTAAAAAATAACAAAACCATAGATATAATGTTAAGATCACTCATATCAGGTATCAGCGGCCTGAAAAGCTTCCAGCTGGGAATGGACAACATTGGTAACAACATTGCCAATGTGAAGACCAATGGCTATAAATCGAGCCGGGTCACCTTTGCCGATACATTTGCGCAGACCATTGGCAACAATGGTACGGACAACACCACTCTCAAACAGGTGGGAACAGGGGTTGGTGTGCATTCAGTACAAAGCACACACACGGTGGGGACATTGGAGGAAACCGGTCGATCCGGGGACATGGCCATTGATGGCGAGGGATATTTTGTGGTGAGGAACACGCGGACAGGGGAGGAATTCCTGACCCGCGACGGGAATTTCACCCGGACTTCTGATGGCTACCTCGAGACCCCGTCCGGGCTGCGTCTTCAGGGGTTCAGCAATGAGGCACTGGATACGATAGGTGATGTGCGTGTTGCTGTTCCATCCAATGCGTCTCCTGATGCCAAGTTTGATACATGGTCGGTTGCTCCATCCGGAGAGATACGGGTATTCATGTCTGATGCGACGTCGGGTGTTGTGGGTCAGGTGCTGCTGCAGCGGGTTCAGAATCCGGATGCCCTGAAGCTGGAGGGACAGAATCTCTATTCCCGTTCTGATCTGGCAGGAGCCATGGACTGGGCCACCGATCCCGGGCGTCCGGGATCTGAC
>JAUIAG010000150.1 GCA_030425355.1 Verrucomicrobiia bacterium | reverse complement strand
GAAGACGGCGATTTTCTTTCCGGAGACGGTATTGAAAAGGCTCGAGACGACGCGTCCGGCGAAGCGGCGTTTCTGGTAGTCGTTCATGGCGACCACCTGGTTCCAGTAGGCGGCGCACTCCGGGAGCCCGAAGTGTTCACATAGATAGACCAGATTCAGGATGTCCTTCTGAAAACAGGAGCCTCCAAATCCAACCGAGGCCTTAAGGAACTTCGGGCCAATACGGGAATCGCGTCCGATGGCGTGGGCCACCTCGTCGACATCGGCGCCGGTGGCCTCGCACAGAGCCGAAATGGCGTTGATGGAGGAAATACGCTGGGCCAGAAAGGCGTTGGCCGTGAGCTTCGACAGCTCGCTGGACCACACATTGGTGGTGAGGATGCGGTCCCGCGGTACCCACCGGGCGTAAACGGACACTAATGTTTCGACGGCTTTGTCTCCGGCGGGCGTCTGCTCTCCGCCGATCAGCACCCGGTCGGGGTTGTTGAGGTCGGCGACGGCGGTGCCTTCGGCGAGGAACTCCGGATTGGACAGCACCTGGAAGCGGGCCTTTCCGGTGGCGCTGCTGGAGTCGAGGATGCGTTTTATGGACTCCGCCGTTCGCACCGGGATGGTGGATTTTTCGACGATGATCTTGTCGCCTTCCGCGACCCCGGCGATACGGCGGGCACAGAGTTCGACGAACTTGAGGTCGGCGGCGCGTCCGGCTCCGACTCCGTAGGTCTTGGTCGGGGTGTTGACGGAGATGAAGATGATATCCGCCTCGCGGATGCCGCGGTCGACGTCGGTGGAGAAAAAGAGGTTCCGGCCGCGGGCCTCGGCGACGACGGCGTCGAGACCGGGTTCAAAGACTGGGAGACTGGAGGAGTTCCATGCATTGATACGGTCCTGGTTGATGTCGACGACGTTGACGGTGATGTCGGGACATTTCTGGGCGATGATGGCCATGGTCGGCCCGCCGACGTATCCGGCTCCAATGCAGGTAATGGTCATTAATTGGGTGTCTGTTGTCTGTGGGCGTGGTTTTTTTTGGTTTTTCACGCCAAGGCGCGGAGGCGCGGAGATTTTTTGTTCATGGTGCCAGGCACATTCGAGTCTGGCACCGAGCACGGGCTTTTATTGATCCTGATTTTTTGGGCGGACAGGAATGTCCACCCTCCTGTTTATTGGCTTCCTGCCGGCGGGGACGCCGGCGGTCCCGGGGGGCTTATTTGCGCACCAGCTGGTTTGGCTTTTTTGATTCCGAACCGGATTTTTTGGCGAACAGCCAGGCTGATGTTTCAGGCCTGAAAAACTGATCCCGGAGGGATCATGGATTTATAGCCGGTGGTTGAGCAAAGCGACACCACCAGTTCAATGCCATTACCCTTAAACACCCGCACCCCGGCAGGGGTGCCAGAAAACCCGGGCACAACCCGCGGCGCTGAAAATTTTGAATGTTTAACCGATCCCGATTTCTGGGGCGGACAGGCTTTTCCGCTCTCCGTTTATCGGCTTCCTGCCGGCGGGGACGCCGGCGGTCCCGGGGGGTGTGTTGGCGGTGGTGTTGCCGACCTTTTTTTGATCCCGATCCCGATTTCGATAGCGATCCTGATTTTTGGGCGGACAGGAATGTCCGCCCTCCGTTTATTGGCTCCGTGCCGGCGGGGACGCCGGCGGTCCCGGGGATTATCGGCGCACCAGATGGTTTGTCTCTTTTCGATCCTGATCCCGATAGCGATCCCGATTTAAAAAAATATCTTCGCGTCTCGGCGGCTTGGCGAGAGGTTTTATCAGGCGGTTTCCTGCTTTCCTCTCAATCGGGGTTGAGAGTGGACGGGAAATCGGGTGCTATTCGTGATGCGGGGAGACGGGATCCATCGCGTGCATTGAAGAACAGGATTTCACCCGCTTCGGTGCAGGTCCAGAACTCAAGGCATCCGACGGCGGCGAGGTCATTACGGCGGCTGTCGATGTCAGTCGCGGAGTTCGACGGCGACAGGATCTCGATGCAGATCTCGGGTGCCCGGGCCATGGCGGATTGATCGGCGATGTAGGTCTCGGTCTGGCGGTCCACCCAGACGACATCCGGGACCCGGACCTTCTCTCCGACCTTGATCGGGCATTCGGTCATGACCTTGCCATGGGGCAGCAGCCGGGACAGCTCAATGGCAATGAGGACCTGCAGCCGACCGTGCTGAGGCTTGGATGGGCTCATTTCAATGCGGCCGTGAGCTCCGAGTTCCAGTTTATATGGGAGGTCCCGCAAGTTCGGATCGGCGATGACTTTGTCCCAGGAAATCATTTGTTTGAATGCTCATTCCTCACGCCAGGGCGCAAAGGCGCAGAGTTGATTTTAAATCGGGACCGGGATTGGGATCCAACAATTCCTGAAAGATCGGGCGCGTTGTTTTCAGGCGTCGGTACCCGACGTGGGGCTGTTGGTTGACCTGTTTTCCGTGGGTTGAAACCCACGGCTACCATCATTTGGTCGCTCCGCGACCCGTGCTGATCCACGGTGCCATGCACCGTGCAATGGGCTATTCAGCGTGCCGGCGGTCCCGATTTCTGGGGCGGACAGGAATGTCCGCCCTCCGTTTATTGGCTTCCTGCCGGCGGGGACGCCGGCGGTCCCGGGGGGTGTTGGCGGTGGTGTTGCCGACCTTTTTTTGATCCCGAACCCGATTTTTTTGCGGACATCCAGGCTGATGTTTCTGGCCTGAAAAACTGATCCCGGAGGGATCATGGATTTATAGCCGGTGGTTGAGCGAAGCGACACCACCGGTTAAATGCCATTACCCTTAAACACCCGCACCCCGGCAGGGGTGCCAGAAAACCCGGACACAATCCGATGCGCTGGAAATTTTGAATGTATAACCGATCCCGATTTCTGGGGCGGACAGGAATGTCCGCCCTCCTGTTTATCGGCTCCGTGCCGGCGGGGACGCCGGCGGTCCCGGGGGGTGTTGGCGATCAGCATACTGTTCTTAGCGCGGGGTGGATTTGAAATAGTCGATGGTTTTTTCCAAGCCCTCGTCGAGGTGGATTTTGGGTTCCCAGTTGAGGGTTTTTCGGGCCAGGGTGATGTCCGGTCGCCGCTGGAGCGGGTCGTCGCTGGGGAGTGGTTTGTATATGATCTCCGAACGACTGCCGGTCATGGCGATGATTTTCTCCGCCAGTTCGAGGATGGTGAATTCGCCCGGGTTTCCGATGTTGACAGGTCCGACCTCGCTGTCCTGGTTCATCATCCGGATCATCGCCTCGATCAGGTCGTCCACGTAACAGAAGGACCGGGTCTGGGATCCGTCGCCGTAGACGGTGATGTCCTCGTCATTCAGGGCCTGACAGATGAAATTCGAGACCACGCGGCCGTCATCGGGACGCATCCGCGGTCCGTAGGTGTTGAAAATTCGAACCACCCGGATGTCGATGCTGTTTTCCCGGTGGTAGTCAAAGAACAGTGTCTCGGCGCAGCGTTTGCCTTCGTCGTAGCAGGCTCGGCGGCCGATGGGGTTGACATTGCCGCGGTAGTCCTCGCGCTGCGGGCTGGTCTCCGGGTCTCCATAGACTTCGCTGGTGCTGGCCTGAAGCACCCGGGCATGGGTCCGCTTGGAAAGGCCCAACACATTGATGGCTCCAACCACCGAGGTTTTGACAGTCTTGATGGGATTGAACTGGTAGTGAACCGGCGAGGCCGGACAGGCGAGGTTGTATATCTGGTCGACCTCCGCCTTGAACGGATCAACCACGTCGTGGCGGACCAGTTCGAAATTGGGATGCTTCAGCAGGTGACGGATGTTGTCCTTGCGGCCAGTGAAGAAATTGTCCAGGCAGATGACGTCATGATTTTCGGCGATGAGCCGGTCACACAAATGCGACCCGAGGAATCCGGCTCCGCCGGTAATCAGTATTCGTTTGGTCATGTAGAACAGGCGGAGGCTTTTTCTCTTTTCCCACTCTGTCTCAGGCAGGGAGGCGACTTCATGGAACTGACGGTGCCAGGCACATTCGTGCCTGGCACCGTCAGTTCGCACTAAAAGAGTTTGTTGGCCAGGGGGGCTATTTTTTTGATGTTGTCCTGGATCCGGTTGATTTGCTCGATGCGTTTGGTGTAGTGCTCGAATTCCTCGTCGGAGATGAGTCCGTCGCGCTTCTCGGCTTCGAGGACTTTGGAGATCTGGGCTAGTTTGCGGTCGGCTACCGAGAATCGCGGTTTGAGAAAGTCGTTGATGAACCCGGTTACGACTTTGCTGAGGTCGCCGCTGACCTCGTAGTGCTCGCGGCGGGCTCCGGGCACCCAGACGGTCCGGGCAGCGCCCCAGCTGGAGATCTGCCGAACGCTGGTGCTGGCGCTGGCTTTGCTGATCTGCACAGCCATGGCGATTCCGTCCAGAGTCTGCGGCGAGGTGGCCATATACAGATAGCCGAAGACCTGTCCGACGGACTTCGGAAGTCCGATGGCCTGACAGACACTGCCCGCCGCGTGAATCAGGTCCATCTGAGTCTGACTCAGGCCGCTTCCATCCGTGGTGCCGTTATGGCTGGCGCCGTTTTCAGCGGTGGGGTCTTGCTTACGTCTGGGCAAAGGGATTGGGGTGTGATGCGTGGAAACGCGGGTTTGTCGAGGCAGGTGACTGATTCACCGAAGAATGGCAGCCGCCGTTAGCTTCAATCGGAAACAGGAACAGGAAATGAATTGAGAAAAACCCAAAAACTGTCTCAAGCTCAAGGGTTTTCCGGACGCTTGGTAAGATGGCGGAAACCGCAGGTGCAGAGGCAGATGTGTATGGGCTTCGCCCCGGTCAGTTCGCAGCCACTCTTTCGAATGGCGGTCCCCTACTCTCGTGTGCCGGCTGTTTTTTGAATGCTGACCGACAGCAGCGCGGTAATAAAACCTGACCTGATCCGGACTGATTTCCCTCTCCATTCCAGAGTGAGCCGGAAACCGGTCATTACATGGAATGAGCTGGATTTAATTCAACCTCAAGGGATTCCCGACAGACTTTTCGACCTGCGGAAGGATGAGAAACACCAACTGAAGCAGGCTTGGAATCTGTCGGTTTGTTCAATCCATATTGAACGGATAATTCATCTGATATGGAATTTCAAGGCCTTTTTTGTGTCAAATTACTGTGGGCCAGTGGTTTTAGCTGGGCTCGAGCTGGGTGGCATCGATTTTGATGGCCGCGGCCTGGCCGATGAAGTCGAGTTGCAGGTGGACGATGGCGATGCCGTCGCGTTTGGTGACGATGCCTTCGACGCCGGCGAGGGGTCCGTATTTGATGCGGACACGGGTGCCTTCCTTGATCTGGGGGGCCATGACGATTTCGCAGTCATTGGCGTGGCGGACGGCGTAGAGTATATCGCGGAGCTGGGCGTCGAATTCCTGCTGGTAGGTGACCTGGATGATGCGGGCGCAGTAGTCGCTCTGGAAGACTTTCTGTTTGGAAACCGGGCTGATGCGGAGGAAGACGTATCCGGGGAAAAGCGGGTTGTCGAAGGCGCAGACTTTGCCGCGATAACGACGGACCGTGCGGATGGTCGGGAGTTCGCTGGTGAAGCCCTCACGGTCGCAGTAGGACGCGAGCTTTTTCTCGGCGCGGGGGCGGGTGTGGGCCACAAACCACTGCGGTGCTGTATTGAAAGTCGGCTCCGGTCTTTTCATTTCCGATTCAGAATGGGATGGCCCTGAAACAGTCCTCGGGGGAATACCGCCGGCGAGCGCGGATCATACACGAAATCATTAAAAATGCTTCTGCGGTTCATGATCCGTTCCTCTCCTGATATCTAGGATGGAACAAGTTAAGTGTCTTCCGCAAGTGCTGATTTGCGACGTGGGTGTAAATTTCGGTGGTGCTGATCTGGGCGTGGCCGAGGAGTTCCTGGATGACGCGGAGGTCGGCACCGTTTTCAAGGAGGTGGGTGGCGAAGGAATGGCGGAGCATGTGTGGTGTGATCGCGGGGTCGAATCCGGCGCGGATGGCGCGGCGGTGAATGCGGTTCCACATGGTTTTCTGGGCGAATGCGGTTCCTCGGGTGGTCAGGAAAACCGCGCCTGGACTGTGTGGACGCACCAGTAGCGGACGGGCCTTCGCAAGGTATGTCTCCAACGCGCGGGTGGCCTCGGTGCCGACGGGGACAATGCGTTGCTTGTTGCCCTTTCCGGTGATCTGAAGGAAGCCGGACTCCAGATTGAGGTTCTCAAGACGCAGTGTGCGCAGTTCCTCGAGGCGCAGTCCGCTGGAATAGGCCAGCTCGAGTATCGCCTGGTCGCAGTGATCGGCGGGCGTCGGATCGGGAACCGGTTGAAGAAGGCGGCGGACATGGTCCTCTCCAAGTGCCTTGGGGAGTTTACGGCGGCGGCGTGGGAGGCTGAGATGCCGGGCGACGTTGCGGGGGATGTAGTTTTCCGCCGCAAGAAACTTGAAGAAGGCTTTCAGGGCGGCGATTTCCAGGTAAAGCGTCTCCATGGACAGACGACCGGAGGGGTCGGTTTTCTTATCCTCAAGTGCTGATTCGGCTGATGGCAAACCGGCTTGGTCCGGGAGCCTGGATTCAGCGTCAGGTTCATCCAAGGAGGTCTGGAGGGAGGAGGATTCGATCGGACGCGTGGACTCGAAGGCGATGAACCGGTTGAGGTGTTCGAGCTCCACCGACGACCAGCGCTCCGGGCGCGGATCCGGTTGCCTGCGAAGCCACGCGGTGAAACGCAGCAGCAGTCGCCGGTAGGTCTCCTGTGTCTTCTCCGAAAGCTGGCGCTCGTGACGCAGAAAGACGACAAATTCCTCAATCAGCTGATCCACCACCGGGATTATTTGGTGCCAGGTACCATTTGTCGAGCACCGCCGCCCAAAATGGTGCCAGGTACCGTCCGAAGGGCTTGGTCTTTAGGCGGTACCTGGTACCGCGCATCATCCATTGACCGAATCCGCGGTACCAGGTACCGCCGAATACACTCTGAATACACCCTGCTGGCGTACCTGGCACCATGAGGAGGTTACCAGGTATTGTCTGGTTCGATCGGGTGGGAGAGGGACTATTTGGTGCCAGGTACCGTCCGAAGAGGGCTGGTTTGGCGGTATCTGGCACCGCGCTGTCCAGCGACAATTATTTTCCCCATAACGGCGAGTGCTTATCTCTACATTTTTGTCCTGTCTGCCTGCCTGTGCCTGTGATTGGTTCCGCCGAGGCGGGGTCGAGTAAGCGGTACCAGGTACCGCCGAACATCACTCTGAAACACCTCTGCAGGCATACGTGGCACCACGAGGAGGGTAGTAGGTGGAGGATGATGCCAAAGATTATTTGTCGAGCACAGCCCCGGCCCAAAATGGTGCAATGGTGCCAGGTACCAATCAAAGGGATCTATCGGCGGTACCAGGTACCGCTCCACTCTCAACCACGGGATATGCCCGTGGTGAGGGCGATTAATTGAACGGTGCCTGATTGGGCGGTGGGCGGTACCGCGCATCATCCATTGACCGAATCAGCGATACCAGGTACCGCTGATTACACTCTGAATCCACCCTGCTGGCGTACCTGGCACCATGAGGAGGGATTGTACCAGGTATCGTCTATCTCGTTTTTATGGGGGGTAAAGGCTGAGAGGAATATGGGGTCGTGGCGGGAAAAGTGCGCGGGCCATAAAAAAAGCAGGACAACAACCGACAAAGCAATTGTTGCCTGCTGGATCTCGGACATCCGTGGCGAGGACCCGCCATTTCACACCGCACACACATCACACCCGGCGGAATCGGACACTGCTCACACAATATTCAGTGTCCCACGAATGCCTTGATCTGGATATGTTGTATCTCCAAGACATCGCTAGGTCAAGAGGGTTTTTCAAAAATTTTTGGTGAGGAGGAAGTTATCTTGATTGTGCGAGTCTGGAACACACCAAAAGAAGTTCGGGGGATACTTCGATGAGGACTGGATAAATGGCAAAACGAGGGATATCGAGCGTTCATTGGGTGGACCTGGTGTGGGTTGTCAGGTGGCCCGCCCTGGGAGGACGGTGGGAAATCGTGAGACACGGTCGTACATGACGATGCTGCCGGCGACGGCGACATTGAGGCTGAATGCACCGGGGAGATGAACAATATGGTGACAGTGGTCGAGTATTTTTCCCGAAAGCCCGGAGCGCTCATTTCCAAGAAGGTAAACGGCTCTTTTCGGGTGCTCCAACTGCGCAATAGGAATGGACCTATCGCTCATCTCCACCCCGACAAGCATAGCCTTGTATGGCAGGTGTCCGAGAAATGCCTTGTAATCCGGGTAATGGTAGAGGGGCAGCTTGGCCCATGTTTTGGTCACGTCGCTGCTCTGAACCCGGTATTTGCGGCCAATGGTGAAAATGAATGAGGCTCCCAGAATGTAGGCCGAACGCCATAAAGTTCCCACATTCAGGCTATTATCCGAATAAAGGATCCCTATCCCGTAGTAGCCGTTCGTCTGATACTGCTGTGCGAGGTGACTCATGGTTGTGGTTGATTGATACCCGGGCCGGCCCGCAGGAGCAGCCACCCTTCCATCGGTATGCGATCATAGGAGTATCTCGCCGCTCTGACCAGAAATGGGTCGAATGGCTGTTGGCCGTTAAAAGGAGCGGCGAAATCATAGGAAAAATGTACCTGGCACCTGAGTGACAGCACCTAACAGGCCTTCTAATTCCCGGCACAACATCCGGGGCTTTCCGGTCGTACCTGGTACCGCCATTTAAGTGAGAGCAATCCCCGGCGGCAGGATAAGGAGCCTGGCACGCAATGCGTTCAGGGACGACGCTGGTGGTACCTGGCACCATCCGGAGGTGGCGGCGGTACCAGGTACTGCAAAGTGAGGGTCAGAGGCTCTGGAAGAGGTTCAGATATTGGGTGGAGACGGCATCGATGTGGTAGGTATGGGCGATCGCTTTTATGCCATTCCGGCCGCGTTTGATTCTTTCGTCGGGTTGATCAAGGGCCATCTGGAGAGCCTCGGCGAGGGCGTCGGGGGAGTTGGGGGAATATGTCCATCCGACCTGCTCCGGCGAGACAATCTCCGGGAAGCCGCAGACTTCCGGCTGGACGACCGGAACGCCCGAAGCCATTGCCTCCAGCAGGTAGAGTCCGAAAGCTTCGGAGTAATTGGCTGGGACGGAGAAGACGTGGAGCCGCGAGAGAAATTCCTGTTTTTCTGCGCGGCTCAGATTTGGATGGAAGGACACATCCGACAGCAGGGAGGCGGAATTGAGTTCCTTTTTCAACTCATTGACGAAGATTTGATCGGTGGGTCCGCAGCTTCCGCCGATAGCCAGACGCAGGTCCTGGTTTTTCCCGTCCCCGCGGAGTCTGATAAAGGCCCGGACGATGTTATCGAGACCCTTTTCCGGGCACATCCTGGCAAAAAATCCTATGGTCTTCGGGCTGGAGAAATCCGTTGCACGGAACCCGGCGGGATCGAGTCCATTTGGGATAATCTCGATACGTGAGTCCTGCAGTTGGAGGCGTTCGCCCATTTTTCCGGCGAAATACCGGGTTGGAGCCACGAAGCGGGCCACGGCATCGCATCGATCGGAGATGAGATTCCATGCTTCCCTGCTTTCAGCGGGCGGCAGGGCATCCAGAAAGTCATCTTCCCCCTGCAGCATGCAGACCACCGGGATCTTCAGTCGTTGATGCAGTTGCCTGGCCATGCCGATGAGCATGGCATTACTGAGGCAGATGACATCTGCACCGCCGGTCGATTCAAGGAACTGAACCAGTTCATCCAGTTCGCGCGCCTGATTCCCCTCCTCGCCCCGCAGCATGGACAGTGTCAGGGCTCCAACCTGGGCGGGTCGGGTGGCAGCGGCCTTCCCGGCCGCCAGTTTGAGAAGCCATCTGGATGTCATCATCCGGTGAAACCATGACGGCATGTGGCGCATCCACGGAATCACCTGCTCCAGGTAGACATTGATCCCGCTGAAGAAAATGGGCTGGTCCCCACTGAGGTCGTTCTCATCCAGGGTCAGGGGCAGGTAGAGTGGCAGCATGATGGCATCATGGCCCTGCCGGCGCATGCTGGACACCATGGCATTGTCCCGCAGGCAATTCCCGCAGTACATGGCCCCTGCACCCGGAGTGAGCTGGATGATCTTCATTTACCGGCCAATATGAGCGCCATTCCGTCGCAGTTCAAATCCTTCGATCCGGCAGAATTGAGCCGCATAATTTTTTTAAATAATTTCCTTGCAACCACCTTATCGTGCCCTTATGTAATACCCAGTTACCTGAGCTGAGGCGACATTGCGGCGGACGGTATTCCGGTCGCGATGTCGAGCAAGTGAAAGTGGTGTGACGGTGTGTTGTGATGCACTTGCTCAAGCAGATAAGTAAGTAAAAATACACTAATCCATAATCCTGTTTCGGGCGGCATGATCGGAGACGAACATGCCGTCCCGATTTTTTATGCCGGGGCATTAACGTTATCCATGGATGTGCTTTCCATTCATGGCTTTATGAGAGTTCAGGAATTGAGGATCTGGATAAAGGCCGAGGCCGCAGGGGATGGATCCGGGCTGTTTCGATGGATGAGGCCGATCCGACGCTGCATTCTATGATCCTTGAGACTGACAGCAGCCAAAAGTGGCATCCGGATTGAAGTCGGGGCGGCGATTTCAGGGACAATGGCAATGCCGAGTCCCGCCTGGACCAAAGCCCGCAGTGTTTCAAACTCATTGGTTTCACAGACTATTTTCGGTTCCCAGTTGGATGCACGGCATCGACTCAAAACGAAATCCCCCAGTTTGCCGCCGCGATAAAGAATCATCGGCTCACCGCGCAGTCTCGAGAAAACTGTGGTGTCTTTGGAGGCTAATGGATGTGATTCGGGGAGAAGCACGACGAATCTGTCGCGGATCAGGTCGACAGCTTTTAAACCGGGAGTTTCCGAAGGCAGCTGGGTAAAGCCGATCTCACACTCTCCGCTCAAGACCCATTTTTCCACCTGATCGCTCGGGCCCTCGCGCAGGACCATGTCAATTTCCGGATATTTCAGGCGAAACCGGGCAATCCATTGAGGCAACAGCCGGGAACTGACCGTCGGAATGGTGGCTATGGAGAGGTTTCCGGAACGAAGCTCAACCATATTCCGGATACTTTGAGTCGCCTTGGAAACCATTTCACGGATAAGACGGGAGTGCTCGACCAGCTTCCGGCCTGCCTCGGTGGGAATGGTTTCGCGGCGGCCGCGAATCAGGAGCGGCGTTCCCAGTTCGTCCTCCAGTTTCCGAATCTGCTGGGACAGGGCAGGCTGGGCGAGGTTCAGCTCCTCGGCTGCCCGCGTTATGCTCCGCGCTTCCACCACCCGCAGAAAATAATTCAGCTGATAGAATTCCATAAGAATTTCCTATGCTTTTCATAATTTTATCATATTTGCCTTATTTTAGGAAATCCGGAACTATGGACAACAATGAATCGGACGGCATTGGTGACCGGCGCGTCGCGCGGAATTGGCAGAGGAATTGCGCTCAGTCTGGCGGGCAGGGGCTTTGACGTCATGATAAACTACGCGTCGAGTCCGGAAAAGGCGGAGGAGACAAGGCAGGCATGTCTTGAAGCGGCGGGGTCCAATGGACATACCATCAGAGCCGAGGTTATCCGGGCGAATGTAGGAAATGGTGACGACAGGCTGGCTTTGATCAATTTCTGCCGTGAGAAATTCTCTCATCTGGACCTTCTGGTTAACAACGCTGGGATCACATCCATAGGCAGGGCCGACATCCTGGATGCGACCGAGGAAAATTTTGACAGGCTGATGGCGGTAAATCTCAAAGGCCCATACTTCCTGAGCCAACTCGCCGCCCGATGGATGCTTGAGACACAATCAGCATCATCCCCGTCATGCCGGGGGCAGATCATCAATATTTCCTCCATCAGCGCCTATGCAGTCAGTACAAACCGTGGAGATTATTGCATGGCCAAGGCAGCCCTCAGGATGATGACGCAGCTCTATGCGGTGCGACTCGCGGACGAAGGAATCCGGGTCTACGAAATCTGTCCCGGTGTGATTGAATCGGATATGACAGCCCCGGTGAAAGCCAAATATGATAAACTGATTGAGGACGGTCTCTGGCCCATCCGACGCTGGGGGCAGCCATCGGATATCGGATCCGCGGTTTGTGCCATAGCGGAAGGTGCTTTTCCATTCAGCACCGGGGAAGTCATCAACGTGGACGGCGGCTTTCATATGCGAACCCTTTAACAGAAAAACAGCCGGTATCATCCAACCACTCAGAACGACCTTCCAGCGAAGCCATGTCTAAAACCCCTGATCAGCTGTGCATCCATACCATCACCAACAAACCATGGAGCATTGAGGAATGTATTCACAATTATGCCGGTGCAGGTGTTGGCGGAATATCCATCTGGAGAAATTGTGTCGAGGGGAAGAACCTTCGTCAGATAAACAGGATGGTGAATGAATCCGGTCTCAGCGTTGTGAGTTATGTAAGAGGCGGGTTTTTCCCTGCGACAGATATCCGGGACCGCCAGAAGGCCATTGATGAAAACCTCAAAATCATTGATGAGGCTTATCAACTGGGGGCACCACTTGTTGTTCTGGTATGCGGCGCAGTTCCCGGCCAGTCCCTGGCAGAGTCA
>JAUIAG010000149.1 GCA_030425355.1 Verrucomicrobiia bacterium | reverse complement strand
CTTCCGGACGCAGGGGCAGGTTGTGATTACATCGGAGGACATGTTCCTTGATGAGGGGCTGTATTACAGAGCCTACAGCAACGGCAGTCTGCCGGTGCCTGCTCCGGGCTTCATCGGACAGGCCGGAGGGCCGAACTTCTGGGATTTCACCGACGTTCCCACCGATGAGGTGATTCACTTTGAATATCTGGAGGCGGCGGCATCGGTTGATTATCAGTCCTTCCCCGGCGCGACCATCATGGAGCGCAGCACCAACGAGACCACCGGGGAGTTAATGGGCGAGATTTACTTCGAGCCGGTGCAGGGTGTCGGCCGTAAAGTGTACGGATTTGTCCGCGACAGTGGAAACGCTCTCGAGCAGCTTCTCGGTCTCGCCGGTCCACTGCCATTCTCATCACCACAGATCGACTTCCCGGCTAACATCAAATACGGCGACACATGGTCGAACACCCTGATTTTTCAGTCCAACCGGGACGACTCCGAGGATGGCATCATCGGCAGCGTCGGGGAATTCCGCATTGTCCAGACAGATGACTTCACCGTGGACGCCTATGGATTTGCCGACCTCCCTGAACTGGGGATTGTCGACGTGCTCCGGATCAATACTATATCCAAGACCGATGTGCAGATGCGGCAGGACCAGAGTTTTGTCACTTTCGGACCGCCCTCGTATGTCCGCATCTACCGGTGGCTGGCCAAGGGCAAGGGTATTGTCGTTGAACTGGCCAGCAACGTGACGGCGGATCTCTCCGGCAATGCATCACCGCCTCCGGCCGTCTTTGAGACCGCCGGACATATCTTCACCATGTTTGAAACCAACAAGGTCCCCACAGGCGGGGGATGCCTTGAAGCCGATCCGGTCGTGGACCTCCGCATCACCTATGATGACGCCAACAACCGGGTCTTTCTACGGTGGTCCAAAGTGGACTGCGCCAGCTTCTACCGGGTTCAGTACACCACCGGTCTCGGCAACGGCCACACCTGGCAGACCATTGAACAGACCAACAAGGACTTCTCGCTCGACATAGTTCCCGACGAGAACGAAATGCGGATGTACCGCGTCGTCAGCGTCCTCGAATAACAGCCGGTCAGCCGGTTGGGTCACACACACTTGCGGTTTCAGACAAGATCCGTTCACGCCGACTCATCTCATGAGATAACCAGTTCATGAAAAGAAAGGGATTCACATTGATTGAGCTGCTGGTGGTGATTGCCATCATTGCGGTTCTCGTGTCCCTCATCGCTCCGGCACTTTCATCCGCGAAGAGCAAGGCGCGGGAAACACTGTGCCGCAACAACACCCGCCAGCTGGGCATCGCCATGGCGACCTTCGCCTCCGATTACGGCTACTATCCCACCTACAACGTCGATCCGGAATACCTCGAGGAGAATATCTTCTGGGACCAGCATCTCTACGCCTACACCCGCCACCGGTGGACTAATCAGCTCTACCGCTGCCCGGACTTCCGGGGCTCCACCATACCGGGGAACTCTTTCGGCGCACCCCTGGGCAGCTACGGCTACAATGCCAACGGAACAAAATTCACCCCCAGTCGACTGGGCCTCGGCGGGAGCCTCGCCAAAATTTCCTTCGAAGGCGGTGCCAGTCAGCGGCTGGAAGACAAGTTCCTGAGAATAAAGGAGGGGCAGGTCAGGGTCCCGGCCGACATGATTGCCGTCGGGGACGCCCATCTCATCTGGACACCCAAGGCCATGATGGGGCTTCTCTACGACGTCGAAAATCCCCGCGATGACTACAGCGGCATGGGCCTTCTCGACATCAACTCACGCAACGGGGTGGTGCGGGATTTCTGGCCCGGCAGCAGGGGAATCATCAACGCCGTCAATGCCCGCCACCGCGGACGCTACAACGTCGCTTTCTGTGACGGCCACGCCGAGGGATTCTCCCGCCGCGACCTCTTTTCAATGGCCCCCCACCGCCTCCGTAAGTGGAATAATGACCACCAGCCCCACCCGGACCTCATGACCTACCCGACGGCGGAATGATGACCTGTTCAGTCCGGTCCGCTGTTTTTCCTTCCGATTCTCCCTGATTCTCCGGCTCCGGCTCCCGCTGATCCATCAACTACCGGAGCCCGCATCCTGTCCGGTCGATCCGGGTGTCCCGGGCATTCTCCCGGCGGCCGCCGATTTTACAATTCCATGACAATATGAGCTGCTGGTATTGTATTATCGTCACCGGAACGTGAGGAATGCATCCACATCAGCCAACTTCAATTCCCCGCAGATACTATCTGCAGGCCTGTCTTCCGCTGGTGGTCATGCTCGGCCTTACCATCTGGGCGGTGAAACTGGACCGCACGCAGGTGATTGAGAATTCACGCAGCCAGGCTCAGGCTGCACAGCGGCTTGTCGCAACCGAGTTCGGGCTTGAGCATGATCGATTGATGGATCAGTGGAGATCGTGGGCTGAATCCTTCATGCCCGACGATCCCGCCTGGGATGAGCCGCACCGCAAACCGGTCATGGTTGAATTCTCCGGCGACATCCTGGTGGCACCCCGGGCCATGCTGGCCGTGCCGGTTCCACGGGTATCAGTACGAGCCGGTGTCATTGAGCCGGAAAACCAGTCTGTCGATCCTGCCGGTACGAAAGACAGTGAGGCGCACCGGGCAGCCGACGCTGATATACAGAACCAGTTTTGTGCCGATATGGACCGCGCGAGGGGGGAGTTCTCTGCCTCCGGCGCCTACATGGCAGATATCCTGTGTCTGCGGTTTCTCGAGGAGGCTCCCGGCAGCACCGGTCTTCCGGTTCTCGAAAAAATTGTGACACACCTGGAAGGCTATCCGTCCTTTTTAAGTCGTCACATCATGGAGTTGCTTCCATGTTCTGAATCACTGCCTTCAGCGGATGTGGTCAGGCAGTACGTAAAAACCAGACATGAAATCCGGAGCGGCCTTCGCATGGCCATGGACGGTGGAAGCACCCCGCAGGAATTCAAACCACTGACATCCGTGGCTGTTGAGACATCCGGTGGGCCGGTTTCATTCACACTCTTTCCCGTCGCTGACGCCTCGCCGGAGGAGCGCAGAATCTTTCTCGCCGTCGCCTCTGATATGTATTTTTCCGCTGTCGGGGAAATCGGGGCTCAAATATCCCGGACGCTGGGGGGACTGTTTTCGGTGGAGCCACTTTTCCATGAATCCGTTGTCCGTCAGCCGGAAGAAAAATCCGGGCAGGGCGATCAGCTGATACTGGCGTCGGCGGACGTTTCGGAATCGTCCTGGATACCTCCCGGATGGGTGCAGGTGATTCTGATTCCATCGAGCATGGAGCGGCTTTACCTCGAACACCACCGGCGTGTCTGGGTTCTGGGACTGGTTGTGTTTTATGTGTTGGCCGCAGGGCTCTGGACTGTCCGGCTGCTCTATCGCAATCAGAAGACCATGGCGGCTCTGAACGCCATGCAGACAAATTTCGTCTCCAGTGTATCCCACGAATTGAGAGCACCCATCGGAGCGCTTCAGCTTCTCAGTGAATCACTGGAAAAGGAACGGATCCATGACGAGGACAAGAAACGCGATTATTACCGGATGATGAATCGTGAATGCCGCCGTCTGGGTGCCCTCGTGTCGAATATCCTCTCATTCTCCCGCGCCAATCAGACCACCGATGCGGAGCGCTTCTCCAGTTTCCCGCCGCGGTCGGTCGCCGGCGAATGCGTGAAGCTCATGCAGCCGCTGGCCCGCGAAACGAATCGTGACATTGAATTGAAGATTGATGATCCGATCCCCGAATCTGTCAGAATGGACCCCAACGCCATCCGGCAGGCATTGATCAATCTTCTGGATAACGCCATCAAATACACCCCCGCCGGAACAACGGTCAGTCTTCACGTTTCATGCGCCCAACAGCCCGACCACAATTCGATCAACTTCAGCATTTTCGACCACGGACCGGGTATTCGAATAGAGGATCAATCAAGAGTCTTTGAACCATTTTTCCGGTCCGGATCGGAATTGACGCGCGAAACACAGGGCGTCGGCATTGGGTTGAGCATCGTCAGTCATATAGCCGGGCAGCATGGGGGTGCGGTGAGGTTTGAGAATCTCCAGTCCGGTGGCTGTGCCTTCCATCTGTCCATCCCGGTCGAGGTCGAATCCGTTGAAGGGAGTGAACCATGAGGTCCCTGCCACAGAACAATGTCCGGATCCTTGTTGTCGAGGATGAGCTGCCTATGAGGGTGGCCCTGAGTGACTGCCTGCTATCGGAGGGGTACCGGGTCCTTGAGGCGTGTGACGGGCAGGCGGCGATTGAAACAGCCCTGAAAGAACAGCCATCCATCATTCTTCTGGACGTCATGCTGCCGAAGGTGGATGGGTTCAGTGTATGCCGCGAACTGCGCCGTCTCGGATACCGGAATCCGATCCTTTTTCTCAGCGCGCGGGGACTGGTCAATGAACGCGTCGCCGGACTGGATGCCGGCGCGGATGATTATATTGCCAAACCATTCAGCTCGGATGAATTGCTGGCCAGGGTCCGGGCCCGGCTTCGACGTTCCATGACAGAGGATTCGGATCACGGCATCGCCAAAGTCGACATTCATGGCGTGAGTCTCGACTTCACTTCGTTGGAAGCCAGGTCGCCCAGCGGTGTGGATATACATTTCACCCGAAAGGAATGGCAGATGATGCTGCTGCTTTGCGGGAGTGCCGGAGAGGCCATATCCCGGGACCGGTTCCTCGATCTCGTCTGGGGAGTCAACGCTTTCCCGTCCACGAGAACAGTGGATAACCACATCGCCTCAATACGCGCAAAACTGAAATCCGGGTCCAGCCAACCGGATACGGAATGTATTCTCACTGTGCACGGACTTGGATACAGACTGAAGCCTGATTCAATAAAGATTTTACAAATCCATGACAACAACCCGGGGGCCCATCCGCACAATGATGCGCATGACAAACCAACCGATGCACATTGATATGCACAAATTTCCAATCATCCCAAAACGCCGCCCTTCAATATTGATGTTGATGGCGCTGCTGTCTCTTCAGGCTTTCTATGGCTCCATCGCTCAGGAAACGGAAAACAGGCTGTCGATTGAGCAGGCCTTTCGCGAGGCGCTGATTGAAGAGGAGGTCCGCTCCAACCCCGACGCAGCACTGGAGATGTACAAATCCATTGTCGAACAGGCCGGGCGCGAAAGGAAGCTTGTGGCCACGGCCTTGTATCGAATGGGGGAATGCAGCAGAAAGACCGGTCGGGAGTCCGATGCAGCCCGTGCATTCCAGCAGCTGATGCTGGAGTATCCGGAGCAGACACAACTGGTTGAAATGTCCCGCAGCAACCTTCTGGCGATCGGCGCAGATGTCCGTCTTTCACCCGCCGCGCAGGCGGATATCGAAAGTGTTTCCAGACTTTCCCATGCACAAAAGGCCGCCATGCTGGAGCTTCTTAACCAGGAGCTGAAGATTCTTCAGGACCGTGTTTCCATCATAAAAGAGCGTTATAATGCTGGCCGGTCATCGCTGGATGAAGTGCGTGCCACGGAACATGATATACTCAAAGTGCGTCAGATGATGGTTCTTTACAGCGATGTGGCGGAAGATGCGGAGCAGGGGCGCAGTCAGAGTGAGTTGGAACTCGAACGCATCAGAAGACTCGTCCGGTCCAGTCCGGATCTCATCGATGCTCCGGGGCCGGACGGGCAGACTCTGCTTCACACAGCCATCCGTAACCGCTCACCCGAGCAGGTGGCACTGCTGATCCAGGCGGGTGCCAGTCTGAACCTGGCCAACGGCATATACTCCGGCCCCCTTGACAGAGTGACCCCTCTGATTCAGGCCATTTTTCACGGGGACCTGGAGATTGTAAAACAGTTGCTTGCCGCCGGGGCGGACGCCGGTCTCGCTGTTACGGCCAAACCCGAAGCGGGTGAACCCGTCGAAGTGTCGCCGCTGCTTCTCGCAGTGGAGAAGGACTACAGGCTCATTGTCAGGGAACTGGTTCAGAAGCTGGATGCCGAAGCATTCAATGCCGGCGGCTTCTCAGCACTTTCCACAGCTGTCTATCATCAGAGAAATGATCTCGTCAGTTTTCTGCTCGAGAATGGAGCGGATCCCAACCATGCCGGCGCTATCCTGAGTCTTGATGATCAGGGAGACAGTATCGAAAAGGTGGTGGAGAACGCCGCATTCCCGCCGCTCACCGCCGCCGCACGAACCGGGAATATGGAAGCTGCCCGGATGCTGCTTGCCGCCAATGCAGACCCGGATTCCGGCGTTCAGTGGCTCAATCCACTCTACCATGTGTGCGGGCCGGAGGCTGTTGAGATGGCCCGGCTGCTTCTGGCCCATGGTGCCGACCCGCATTTTGTCGGCGTCCACGGCCTCAACCCGGTCGGTCATTTTCTCTTTCGCGTTGCAAAACGATTCACCCCGCAAAAGGATGAGTTTCACCCGCGCAGCGAAAAGTATCTGCCCGAATGGAATCTGGAGGATGCACAAAACAACGTCTACCAAATCATTGACCTGGTGCTTGAGGCCGGCCTGGATCCCGAGTGGTATGACCTTCGGCTTGAGTCCATGGCCACCACTCCCCTCATCATGTCATTCGCCGGAGACCTCAATATCCTGGAATATCTACTGAAGATTGGATGTGATATTAACGCTGTTACTCATGAAGGCTTGGCGCTTGCTAATTTCGCAGCTCATTTCTGGTCGGTTATTTCCCCTAGAGATCAATTTCGCATGCTTCAAGGCGATAAGAATATCTTATCGCCAACCGTATACCAAGACAGGCTCAGGTTGATACTCGAAAAATATGGAGCGGATCCTCAACTCAACTGGATCTTCTTCCCTGAAAAACATACGAGCAGGCAGGTGTATTCCCGGTTTGTTATCAGTAAAAGAAGTGGTAATCATAAGTATATAAATTTTTATCACATGATTCCTGATGATTCCGTTTATGATAGAGCGGACATAAATGCGCTCTCCGGTATTGATCGTTTGCTGAAATTCCTCGACTCTGATCCCGAGTTAGTTGATTTGGAAAGACTGTATAATTTCAAGGTAAATAAAGAGGAAATTCTTGGTGGTATGGTTAGGAGCATGGCAGAAAAATTTCTTTCTGCGGAAAATGAGTTGTTGAAACTTGGGGAGCCTCACAACGATTATGATTTCGGGATATCCACTGGATCTGTGCCAATTTTCCTATTCAGGAACTGGCAGGGGGAGCCTGGTGAAGAGGTCATTGCATCAAATTCCAGGATAGTCGCCGAGTTGCTGGTGAGGCGCCATGCGAGGATTGAGATGAATATCATGCGCTCTGGTGAAAAGTTTCAACGGGATGTCTTCCTGCGCATACCCGACTGGAAAGGGCTCGATAAGAGCCTGGTTCAGGAAACCATTGTTTCCATGAATCCAGAGTTCAGTGATCGTGTCGAGGTGGATGACTACCTGCTTGATCGTGATTTTCTGGCAAAGCTTGGGGTGGATGTGGAAAATGAAGGGCTCACCAATGTTGTGTTTACATACTCTAACGGGTCCCCGGATTTGATAAACTTCTCGGGGGAAGCACCTTCTGCGGATCTGCTGATCGGCCCGGTATGGCGATCGGATTCCAAGAAAATATATATAATCGATTCCGATGAGGTGCTGGATTATTCTGAATTGGGGAAATGGGGATTTGAAGCACCTGGAATTACGGTGCGTTTCGATAATGTGCGTTTCGGTGAATAATGCCGAGTCCACGAGAGTCCGGTATCTGTGATCACCGAATCGGGCCGGCCTTTATTCCTCCATCCCGTAGTATTTCATGAGGGCATTGCGGTTGGAGGGGAAGGCCATTTTTTCAATGTGTTCTGGGGTTGGGATGCCGATGTAGGGGGAGGCGACTTCGGATTCCTGGAGTGTGAGGCTGTCGAAGGACTGGACGCGGCAGATGTAGAAGAAGTCGAGGACCTTGTAGAGGATGGCGGCGTAACCGTAGTCATTGGTTTCCGAATGGAAGTATTCGACGGAATCGAGGGTGAGGCCGGTTTCCTCGTGGATTTCGCGTCGGAGTCCCTCTTCGGCGGTTTCATCGAAGTCGGCGAATCCGCCGGGGAGGCAGAAGCTTCCGATTTTGGGGAGCCGTTTGCGGGTGAGGATGAGGCAGTTGTTATCGGGGTCGACGACGATGCCGACGAGGCCGATAGCGGGGTTGAAATACTGGGTGTAGCCGCAGAAGGTGCAGCGGAAGGGCGCGGTTCTCTTGGGCAGCGGGATGGTGTTGGGTTTGCCGCACTTCGGACAGAACTCGTAGGTTTTCCAGGCCGGGTTTTCCATGAGAGGGAATAATGGGTTAAGTCAGTTGACGGGTGCTCTGGCGATCCATTCCTCGACTTCCGGTTCGAGGTAGAGGTGTTCGAGCATGGGCGGGATCCAGTCGCATTGCGGTTCGAGAGCCCGGAGGATCCGGACGGCCATGACCTGTGCGGCGGGTGTTTCCGACCACAGGGCATCGCCCAGATTCCGCCAGTGGTTGAAATCCGATCGTGAGAGCTTTTCCATGCCACCGGAGCAGGTGGCGCAGAGAAAAAGGCACTGGTCCGGGTCCGGTTCGGTCGGGACCGGCGGGACTTCGTGGATGGAAAGGGCCGTTCCGGAAGCGCCGCACAGCTCGCAGCGTGATCGGGCTCTGCGGGCGAGGTCCCTGCCGAGCATGTTGAGCTGATTCAGTCTTTCCTGATGTTTTTCAAGTCCTTTGGCCATGAGCTGGGAGGTGATTGTGGTGCGGGTGAGTGGAATTCGTTGCGGGGACTCCCTGATTACTGAATGACCACCGGCTCCTGTCCGGGAGGGGTTCCCTTGACCAGAACCGTGTTGACCTGAGCCAGGTCCGGATCGGGATCCGGGTAATCCGCATTGTAATGGAGTCCGCGGCTTTCCCGGCGCATGAGGGCGCTTTCGATGATGAGTTTGGCCACGATGGCGAGGTTCCGGAGTTCGATGAGATCCGAGCTGATGGTGAAATCCCAGTAATATTCGTCGATTTCATCGAGGAGGTTCTCGATGCGTTTCCTGGCGCGCTGCAGTCGCTTGGTGGTTCGGACGATGCCGACATAATCCCACATGGTCCGGCGGATTTCGTCCCAGTTGTGGGTGATGACCACCAGTTCATCCGGATCGTGGGCCCTGCCGGTCTGCCAGTCGGGAATATCGAGGTGTGGTTCGGGCAGGGGGGTTGAGAGAATGTGTTCGGCGGCGCGGTGGGCGCAGACGAGGGCTTCGAGCAGCGAGTTGCTGGCGAGCCGGTTGGCACCGTGCAGGCCGGTGCAGGTGACCTCGCCGATGGCATAGAGTCCGGGGAGGGATGTTTCTCCCCGGTCATTGGTCTGAACGCCACCGCACTGGTAATGAGCCGCCGGCACCACCGGGATGCATTCCTTGGTGATGTCGATGCCGTAGCTCAGGCAGGTCTGGTAAATATTGGGGAACCGGTTCATGACAAACCGGGCCGGTTTGTGGGTGATGTCGAGGTGGACGAAGCTCGAGCCGGTGCGCTTCATTTCGCTGTCGATGGCGCGGGCGACCACATCCCGGGGGGCGAGGGACTTCAGAGGGTGGTATTTCTGCATGAATTCACCATCGCCGGGGATCTTCAATATACCGCCCTCGCCGCGAACCGCCTCGCTGATCAGAAATGACTTGGCCTGCGGGTGGTAAAGGCAGGTCGGGTGGAACTGGATAAATTCCATGTTGGCTATGCGGCATCCGGCCCTCCATGCCATGGCGATGCCGTCGCCGCTGGCGATGTCCGGGTTGGTGGTGTAGAGGTAGACCTTGCCGCAGCCCCCGGTGGCAAGGAGGGTGACACGGCCGGTGAAAGTCACCACTTTCTTTTCATTCTTGTCGAGGACGTAACTGCCGACCACGCGGTTTTCCCCGGGCAGTCCCAGTTTGGCGGTGGTGATGAGGTCGATGGCGTAGTGGTCCTCGAAGACCTCGATGTTGGGATTGTCGGCGATGGCCTGAAGCAGTGCCTTCTCGATCTCCTTGCCGGTGACGTCCTTGGCGTGGAGGATCCGCCGTTTGGTGTGGCCGCCTTCCTTGCCGAGGTCGTATTCCTTCCCCTCGGGCTGGTCGGGAATCTGCCGTTCAGAAAACTGCATGCCCAGCTCGATCAGTTCACGGATGCGCTCGGGGCCTTCCTGAACAATGGTGCGGACAGTCGGTTCGTGGCAGAGACCGGCACCGGCCTCCAGTGTGTCCCGGACGTGAAGGTCAAACGAGTCCTCGCGCGAGGTCACCGCGGCAATGCCGCCCTGGGCGTAATTGGTGTTGGATTCGGCCTTGTGTTTCTTGGTGATGACCGCGACAGTGCCGCGAGCGGCGACTTTCAGGGCATGGGAAAGCCCGGCGATCCCGCTGCCGATGACCAGAAAGTCAAAATTTCTGGAACTGTTTTGTCCGCTCATGCTGTTGTTCCCGGCCACAAAAGAGAGCTTATTGACGCGTCAGTGTCAACCGGATACCGGGATTATTCGGTCGCCGTCGGTCAGCATAGAGGGAACCGGGATGAACGCCGATGGCATCGGACGGAAACCGGATGCGTTTCGGAAATCCGCACCGGCGGGTGGCGGTTTACAGCTTTGACGGGTCGAGCATGACGTGCTTGATGGCGATCCGCCGCCATGTGTAGGTGATGTGCACAGTGCCGTCGTCGGCCTGGATCACTGCGGGGTAGGAATAACCGGCCGGGTTGTTGTGCTTCTCGAGGGTCATCACCGGATTCCATGATTTCCCATCCTCTGACAGAGCCACGTTGATAATCTGTCGGCCGTTGCGGCCGTTTTCCCGCTGTGAGTGATTGTAGACGAGAAGGTGCCTGCCGTCTTTCAGGGTCACGGCATCCGGGCCGGCATTGGGGTTGGGAAGTTCCGTGGCACTCACCTCACTCCAGCTGCGGCCGTTGTCTGAGGACCATGTTTCGACTATCACGCCTTCCTGGGAGCGGCACAGGGCCTGAAGCCTGCCTTCGGGATGCACGAGCAGGGTCGGCTGGATCGCGTTGTAACGGGTCCCGCTGTGGATGGGGCCGATGACCTGCCATGTTCTGCCGTGGTCGGGAGTGATTTCAAAATGCACCCGCCACCTGCGGTGTTCCGAGCTGCTGGGGCAGAGGATGGACCCGTCGGGCAGTTCAATCGGCTTGTTCTTCACCGGGCCGATGATGTTGGTGTTGGGATCACCAAGGGCTTCGTCGGTGCCGAGGCGGCGCGGTTCACTCCATGTTTTCCCGCCGTCGTCGGAGGTGGTGAGCATGCCCCACCATGCGCGGGGTGACGGACCGACCTTGTAGAAAAGCATCAGCGGCCCTTTGGATGGCTGGAAAAGCACCGGATTCCAGCACGGGTATTCCCGGTCCTCGCCTTCACTGCCATCGGCGATCTCCACGGAGTCGGACCATTCAGATCCGTCGAAATGGGCCACCCGGATGGCGACATCGGTGTCCCCTTCCTCCGTTCCGGCAAACCATGCCGCGACGATACCGGTTGGAGTCTCCTCAATGGTGGAGGCATGGCATTCCGGTGTGGGGCGTCCATCCAGCTCGTAAATGAGCCTGCCGGAGATGAAACCGGGGTCCCCGTCCTTGACCAGGGCGGGCAGTTCACCAAAATCCTTCTGGGCGGAAGCATTGTTCATTCCAATGGGATGGAACAGCGCTGCCAGGACCAGTGCCGCCGGAAAAAAATCGCGAAGTGTTTTCATGATGGATTGCCCGTGAATATAGACAGGAGACGTGGACCTGTCCATAAAATCGCAATGCGTGTCGGGCGATGGTTCAGGGGCTGCCGTTTTTCTTCTGCTGTCGCCGCCGTTCCTTTTCCTCCTCGAGGCGCAGGGCTTCGGCCATTTCGGGCGGGATTTCATCGAATGGCCGCCATGGATAGCGGGAATCGGCGACACGGACCCATGCAAGCCGGCCGCTGTATTTCCATGGGTCCATAACCAGTCCCTCGTAAAAGGACTGGTTGATGGCGGTGACGACGAGGGCGCTGTGCTCACGGAGGTGGCCCCTCAGGGCGACCGCCCGGTGCAGTTCAATGGTCCTGAGTCCGAGCGCATCGAGTTCAGGGTACATGTCCTCCGCCCACTGGTAACAGAGGCCGCGGTCGCGGAATCCGGTGTTGACCATGAAGTTATGCATCAGCGCCGGACCGAAGATGTCATACTGCTCCCGGAGGATTTCTGCCTTGCGGATGGCGGCATCGGAGAGAATCGCCGCCTCGCGTCCGTCGATGGATGGGTGGACCCCGGTAATCTGCCGGCTCAATTCGGAAACCTTCCGGTCATGTGGTCCATCGAGGCGGGTCACCGGTGTGCCGGACCACCTGTAGGAATCCGGGCTTTTGTAGGGCTGGGTGCTGCAGGCTGCCGTCAGCAGCAGCGTCCCGGTCAGTGCCATTCTGCAGATAAAGGATTTCATAGGATGCGGTCGCCGTGAGTGGAGCGGCCGGAGGAGCCGGCCATCCCATTCACGGGAATCAGAAGGTAGACAGCCACCGGGATGCGGTCAATCCCAGCCCGACCCGGGGATACCACCGCAACGCCAGAATGGGGTTCCGCCCCCGGGTGATATGGACTATAAATACAGGTCCCATG
>JAUIAG010000148.1 GCA_030425355.1 Verrucomicrobiia bacterium | reverse complement strand
GGACACATCCGCCCCATGGTGCCATGCACTTTCTTCCTGCAGTCCACAGGGTGCCATGCTCCTTTTTCCTGGACTGGATGATGAAAAAAGGCCTGATTTTTGATTCAGGCCTCGGGTGGCTGGAAATAAAATGACCGGGTTTCGGCCGGCCGGTGGGAGTATTTCACCAGAACGAGAGGGCCGCCTGTCTGGCTGCCTCGAGAGTGCCGGAGGGGGCGATGCCAATGAAAATCACTCCGATGACGGCGACGACCATTACGGCAACCTGGATAATTGAGAACTTGGCAGGGGTCTGATCCGAGGAGTAATCGGGCCAGTATATGCTGCGGATGACGCCGAAGTAGTAATAGAGGGAAATGACGACGCCGATGACAGCGGCGGCAAAGGCAACCCATGCCATGGAAGTGAAGGCACTGGCTTCGATCACAGCTTTGAAGATGAGGAATTTGCCGAAAAAGCCTGCGAGAGGAGGAATACCGGCGAGGGAAACCATGGACACGGTGAGGACAAAAGAGGCAACCGGTGAGCGTCGGTAGAGGCCGGCGATACTGGTGATTTCCTCGGATTGTCCGGGTTTGAAAACAAACGAAATGGCAGCGAAGGCACCAAGGAGAGCAAAAAGGTAGGCGGCAAGGTATACCAGCACTGCCTCAACACCGGATGGGTTCATGGCGGCCAGCCCCATCAGCAGGTAACCAGCGTTGGCGATGCTGGAGTATCCGAGCAGGCGTTTGATGTTTTTCTGAGGAATCGCTGAGAGGTTACCGTAAAGCACAGTTGCAATGGCTATACCGAAAAGGAAATCGCGTATTGGAAGGCTGGTGTAGGGCAGTCCGTCAAAAAGGATCCTCATGAGAAGAGCGACACCAGCAGCCTTGGAACCAATAGCGAGGAAGGCGGTGGTCGGTGTGGGAGCCCCCTGGTAGACATCCGGAGCCCAGAACTGGAATGGGACAAGGGCAAGCTTGAAGCAGAGTCCCCCGAAAATCAGGAGCAGACCGATAATGAAAACCGGGTCTGAACTCTGTTCCATGTTGAGATTCTTGAGAACAGCCAGGTCCATTGAACCGGCGGAAGCATAAACAAAGGCCATCCCGAAGATGAGAATCGAGCTGGAAAGCGCGCCGAGTATCAGGTATTTGATTCCCGCTTCGACAGAGGCAAGTTTGTTGCGGTTGAAGGAAACCAGAACATAGAAACTGACGGTGATCAGTTCGATACTGACGAACATCATGGAGAAATGCCGGGCGCTGGCAGCGAAAAGCATCCCCAGGAGCGCGAAGGTCATCAGCACGAAATACTCCCCGACACCGGTTTCAAACCGTTTTGAATAGGAGACCGAAATCAGGGAGATGAAGAGGGCGGCGACCAGAAATAGCCGTTTGAGAAAAACAGCGGTGGGGTCGAGGGAGATCAGCCGCGAGAGGTTGTCATCCTGAAGGAGCAGATAGCGAAGGCCACTGAAATCAATGGAAAGGTGGTGAAGCAGCACCAGCCCCAGAGCCGCCGCAACGTAATAACCCAGTGTGGACTTCCTTTTGGCCGGCATCCACAGGTCGAGAAGCAGCGCACCGAGGCCAATCAGCAGAACCCAGATTTCTGTTTGAATTAGTTTGGTATTCATTAAGGGCAGTGGCAGTGAAATTCGTGTTTATCGCGGTTGAGCGGAAACGATGGCAGGGATTTCGGAAGCGTTGGCAACGGCGGTGGACGAAGCATCGGCCGGTCGGGCCTCTTCAACCTGCCTCACCAGCGAATCAATGGAGTCACGGGTCTTGTCGGTAATAGCTCCGGGGAAGACACCAAAAAACACCAGCGCCACAATCAGGATGTTGAAAGCAATCCTCGGCATCCCGGAGACATCGTGCAGACCGTTCCATTTTTCGGCTACCGGTCCATGCAGGACGTTGCGGAAGGCCCGGAGCATGTAAACACCGCCAATCACCAGTCCACTCCAGAGGCCGAGGACCACCATCCAGACCGGAACGTCGGTCCATGCCCCGAAGAAAATGAGAAGTTCGCCCGCGAAGTTGGCAAAGCCCGGGACTCCGCAGCCGGCAAAGAAGGCGATGGCCAGCGCAAAACCAAGATAAGGAGCCTGACGCAAAAGCCCGCCCATCTTCGTCATGTCGAGATCAGGATGGTAGTTGCGCAGAGAACCAGCGACACCGAACCCGAGTGCAGCGAGGAAACCGTGAGCCACCATGACAAGCAGCGCGCCGGTCACTCCAATGTGATTATAGGCGGCCAGTCCCATGAATACGAAGCCCATGTGCGCAACACTGGAGAAGCCGATGAGCATGTGCAGCTGCTTCTGACGCATGGCGGCGAAACCGACGAGGATAAGATTGCCGAGACACAGCCACAGCATGGTCATGGTCCATGTGTCACTCCCAAGCGGAAGAGCCGGGATGGCAATCCGCAGAAGGCCGTAGAGACCGAACTTCTTGAGGGCACCGGCGTGGATCATGGCCACTCCGGTGGGGGCGTGGCCATACCCGAGTGGCGCCCAGGTGTGAAAAGGCCAGAGTGAAACAAGTATTCCGAAGCCGAAAAGCAACAGAGGGAAAATCCAGTTTTGAGTGGATTCAGACAGCGGGGATTCCTTGAGGGCTGCGAGAATCGCAAAGAAATTGAAGGTCTCGGCACCTGACTGGAGGTAGAGGGCGATGATTCCAGCCAGTGCCAGCAGGGCCCCGCCTGTCAGATAGAGGGTAATTTTGTAAGTCGCATACCGACGCTGGGGTCCGGATCCCCATCCACCAATGAGGATAAAAGTGGGCACCAGCGCCAGCTCATGAAAAAAGTAAAAGGAGAAAACATCAAATGAGGCAAAGGCTCCCACAACACCGGCGGTCATGAAGGAAATGAGAACATAATAGGTTTTGGGGCGTTCTTTGACGGACTCGGAACAGCAGATTGCCGCGAAGCACACCACACAGCTCATCAGGACCAGTGCCACGTTCAGGGAGTCCAGCCCAATGTAAAACTGAATCCCCAGGGCAGGCACCCATTCGATAACCTGAGCAAACCGGACGCCGTTGGCATCGGCAGCGGCGCCGTCATACTGCACGAAGAGCGACAGTGCAATCGCAGCCATTACAAAGTGAATCGCAAGCGACAATGTGCGCGCGGCAGCCGCCTTCATACCGGGGATGAGACCAATGCAGGCAGCTCCAAGCAGCGGGAGGAAAATCAATATCAGGACCGGGGACATCGTCTGTATTTATCTGTGAATGCTATGGATGATGGTGAATGACTTTCTATTCCGTTCAGACGGCCAGGATCAGCAGGACGAACAGGCCGATGAAGAACCAGAGGGCGTATGTCTGTATATTTCCCGTCTGGAGGAGCCGGATTGCGCGGCCGGTGAATTCCACCACACCCTGCGATCCCTTTATGACGAACCCGGCGAGCAGGGCCCGATCGAACCAGGCTGCGAGCTTGGCCAGCAGATCATGGGTGCAGGCGACTATCACGCGGTAAATTTCGTCGATAAAGAACTTCCCGCCGAGCACCCAGCTGATGAAACCGGCCTTTTCAACCATGGGATCCTCATCGACCTTCGAATAGATCTGGAAGGCGAGAACCGCACCAAGGAGGGCAATGAAGGTTCCGAGGAATGCTGCCAGGGGACTGTGTTCGAATGGTGCAAGGAAAACATTGACTGCAGCACCGGCTTCATGGCCATGAGCGTGATCAGCTGCGGCATGGAAAGTTCCGGAGAAGAAACTCTCAATGTTGACCCACCCGGCCATGATGGAGGGGACTGCCAGGATCACCAGAGGAATAACCATGGATGACGGGGCTTCGGAAGCATGGCTCGCATGATCGGTTCTCGGCTGATTGAAGAAAACCACCGATACGAGCCGGAACATATAAAAGGCAGTGAGGAACACCACCACCAGACCGATGATGAACAGCGCAGGATTCTGTGTCTGGGCGGCTGCAATGATGGAATCCTTACTGTAGAAGCCGCTGAAGGGGGGCACACCGGCAAGTGCGAGTGTTCCTATAAGGAACAGGCGGAAAGTCAGTGGCATCTTCGATTTGAGTCCACCCATCTTCCAGATATTCTGCTCATGGTGAACTGAGTAGATGATGGCACCCGCACACAGAAAGAGAAGAGCCTTGAAGAATGCGTGCGTGGTGAGGTGGAACATGGCCGCCTGCGGTGCGGCAAGCCCGACGGCCATGACCATGTATCCGAGTTGTGAAAGTGTCGAATAAGCGAGTATGCGCTTGATGTCATCCTGCTGCAGCGCCATCAGAGCGGCGAGAAGAGAGGTTATGGCACCGATCCATGCTATGACATCCAGCGCGGAACCGATCAGCAGGAAGGAAATTTTGCACAGCATGAAAACGCCGGCAGCGACCATGGTGGCAGCATGAATAAGGGCACTCACCGGGGTCGGGCCTTCCATCGCATCGGGAAGCCAGACATGAAGCGGAAACTGAGCAGACTTACCCACCGCCCCGCAGAACAGGAGAATGCCGGCAGGTGCCAGCCATGACTCGAAGTCCTCGGGAGCAAAAGAGTGGAAGAAATTTTCCAGGGCGGCAAATTCGATATCACCGGTGTTGGCCCAAAGCAGGAGAATCCCGGCCAGGAATCCGAAGTCTCCAAGACGGTTGACGAGGAATGCCTTTTTGCAGGCATTGGCCGCCGAGGGTTTTTCAAACCAGAATCCGATGAGAAGAAATGAGCTGACTCCAACCAGCTCCCAGAAGATGAACATCTGAATGAGGTTGTCCGCAACCACAATCCCGAGCATGGAAAAAACAAACAGATTGAGGGATGCAAAATAACGGCTCAGATCACGGTCCTCGGCCATGTAGACTCGGGAGAAAAAGAAGACTGCGGTGGCGACGCCGGTGACGACGAGCAGCATCAGAACGGAGAGGCGGTTGATCTCGATGCCGATGGAGGCTTCCAGTCCCTGGACACTGATCCATGTGTAGCTTGCGTGCAGGTATTCCTTGAGATTGAAGAAGACCAGCAGGCTCAGGCCGAAGGCCGCTGCCGTTGCATATGCGGAAAGCGTCGCGCTGAGTTTACCCATCGATCCGGTCACGAACCGGACGACGAGCGCCATCAGCAGAGGAAGCGCGAAAATCAGCCAAACGACATTTGAGATCCAAGCAGGGTTTTCCATCGATTGATTTATCAGGGGTTGCCGTAAGAAATTGAAAGAAGTGCAGGATGGAGACAGGCACACCGGAGGGAGGCGGGAGGAACCGTGTTGCGGTCGACCGGTTTACTTGTGGATGCTGTTCTAGCCATCGTTACTGCAATCTTTATTTGTCTAAAACTGCGGGGTGGTCAGAGTTTGAGGGAATTGAGTCTGTCAGTGTAGACATCCTGCCTTCTTCTGTAGAGAGCGACAATCATGGCGAGACCGACGGCGACTTCAGCCGCTGCCACAGTGATGATGAAAAACACCATGATCTGCCCGTCGCCACTGTTGCGGAAATGAGAAACAGCGACCAGAGCCAGATTGGCGGCATTGAGCATCAGCTCCAGACACATGAAATTGATAAGAAGATTTCTTCGGATGACGACGCCGCAGAGACCGATGACAAACAGGATCGAGCTGAGGACGAGGTAGTGGTTGAGACTGATTTCCATGGGGACGTGGGGGATGACCGGTCTGGGTTATTTCAATTCCTTCTTGCTGAGGAGGATCACCCCGAGCATGGCCACCAGAAGCAGCACCGAGATAATCTCGAATGGGAGAAGGTATTGCGTAAAGAGCTGCTTGCCGAGAGCGGAGGTTGAGCCCTCGAAAACCATGCTGCCGGTGGTCTCGTCTGCGCCGCCCTCCGCGAAGAGTGCGTTACGGAAGATGAGAACTGTTGCCACTGAGAGGGAGATCCCGGAAATCAGTCCTCCCAGCCGGAGGCGCCGCTTCTTCTCTGCCTGAATGTCGAGAAGCATGATCACGAAGAGGAACAGGACCATGACCGCCCCGGCGTAAACAATCACCTGAACCGCCGCCATGAAAAATGCCTGAAGCAGCACGAACAGACCCGAAATAGAAAGCATGGTTACGACCAGGAACATGGCATTGGTGACGGTGTTGCGTGCCAGAGGATTCCATACCACCAGAACGGCGCTGATCACCGCCAATACCGCAAATGTATAAAAAAATACCGGGTCCATTTATGTTTTTCGTGTCTTTCTATTTCTAAAGCAGAGTAAAGATAGCCGGGATACCGGAATCCGGAGATGCCCTGTCGGATTGTTATAGGCTCTGAGACGGGCTCAGGCGAGACTAAACCTGATAAACAGGTCGGGGCCGGATTTCGAGGGCTCCGGGATTCAGTGGAACGACGCCTGCTGTCTGGCTTCCTCGTCCTTTTTCTTCCACTTCATGATCGTGTCATTATGAACACCGCCGAGTTCGAGCAGCTTGTCCTTATGATAGATCATTTCCTCTCTCGACTGTCCGGTAAGGCTGTAGTCCTTCATCAGAAAGATGGCTTCCTCGGGGCATACTTCCTGGCAGAGGCCGCAGAAGATGCAGCGGAGCATGTTGATTTCAAAATCTTCGGGACCTTTTTCCACACCGCCGAGTTCGTCACGGACTTCCGGTCCGGGAGGGGTGATCTTAATGGCTTTTGGCGGGCAGATGAACTCGCACAGCTGACAGGACACGCATTTGGTCCGTCCCTCCTGGTCCTTCACAAGGTAGGGGGCTCCGCGATATCCCTCAGGCACCGTCCACTTCTCCTCGGGATACTGCATGGTCACTTTTTTGCGACCACTGACGGTGTCGAAAAAGTGTCTGGCAGTGATCTTGATTCCCTGGGCGATTCCCGGGAGGTAGGTCTTTTCCAGAAATGAGAGCTCTTTTCTTTCGACGATCATAATCAATCAGCAGGTGGGGCGTTTTTAACTTCTGAACCAGAGCCAGACGGCCGTGACGATGATGTTGGCCAGGGCAAGGGGGAGAAAGCGTTTCCAGCCGAGATTCATGAGCTGGTCATAGCGGAAACGCGGGAGGGTCCAGCGGATCCAGATGAAAAACACCATGAAGATTCCCAGCTTTCCAATGAAAATGGCGATGTGCAGCAGGCCGGTGAACAGGTTGGATGCCGGCTCGTCGAGACCCCAGAATGGAAGAGTCCAGCCGCCGAGGAAGAGAACAACCATCAGAGCGGACGCGGCAATCATGGCCGCGTACTCCCCGAGGAAGAACAGGGCGAACTTCATTGAGGAATATTCCGTATGGTATCCGGCAACGAGTTCAGTTTCAGATTCAGGCAGGTCAAATGGCAGGCGGTTGGTTTCGGCAAAGGCCGCAACGAGGAAAATCAGGAAAGCCAGCGGCTGCTTGAAGATCATCCAGTCAAAGAGACTGCCGGACTGGTATGCGATGATGCGGCTGAGATTGAGGTCCGCCGTCCCCGCAAGAAAAGTCGTCCATGCCTCGCTCAGGCCGGTGGCATAGAATTGCGGATCGGAAGTCAGCATGAACACCGGGATGACAGACATGCCCATGGCGATTTCGTAGGAGATCATCTGGGCGCTGGAGCGGATCCCTCCGAGGAATGGGTATTTCGAATTGGAGGCGTAGCCCGCCAGAACGATGCCGTAAACACTCAGCGATACGATGGCGAAGGTGAACAGGATCCCGACATTAAGGTCGGCAATCACCATTTTTTCACCGAAAAGTGAGGAACCAAAGGGAATGACCGCGAAGACCACAAAAGAAGGAATCATGGTCAGTGCCGGAGCCATCCAGAAATAGGCCTTTCTGACGTAATTCGGAGTGAAGTCCTCTTTCAGGAGAAATTTCAGGCCGTCTGCAAGCGGCTGGAGAAGCCCGAACGGCCCGACCCGGTTGGGGCCGATGCGATCCTGAATGGCGGCGGAGATCCGGCGTTCAGCGACCACCGAATAGGCAATCATTGGAAGCACCAGTCCAACGAAGGCGACGATCTTTGCGGTGGCGATCAGTATGTCTTGTAGGGTCATGGGCGATGGGGTTGCAAATCAGTTTTCGTGGGAATCTGTCAGGCACCGGGCAGTTCAACACTCCGGCCGGTATCGCCGATGGAGGCCCAGGTCACTCCGGCCAGCGCAGGAATCTCGCCAGCCATTTGATTGAAGAGTCCCTCTATGGTTGAAAAGCCGTTCTGGCCGGTTGTCTGGTGAACCAGTTCATGCAGAAATTCCCACTCAGGGCGGCTGGCTCCGGGTCCTTCCACTGCCTTCATGAATTTCTGAAGCCTTCCCTTGACGTTGATGAAAGTGCCGCGCTTCTCGAAATGGGCGCAACCGGGAAGGATGTAGTGAGCGGCGTCAGTGGTCGGGGTTCTGTGAATATCACTCACGACCAGCAGCTGGAGATCCTCGAGAAGACCGGCATCCATTCCGCGGGCGATAAGATCCTCGCGTATCACAAAAAGGGCCTTGATGGAGCCGTTGCGGATTCCATCCTGTATGGACTGAAAGTTCCTGCCCTGTTCTCCGGCCGGAGTGAAGCCGGTGATGAAGAGGCCATTGGTGTTCGGGTCCTTGTCGGCCGACACGAGGAGGTGATCACCTTCCCCGACGTTGGGGAAAGATTCCCTCAGGCCTCCGAATTTCTCAGCGAGTCTGCGGAAAAGGAAGATTTCCTCAGTCGTCATCTGCCCGGAGGCGATGAAAGCGACCTCCCCCGGGGCGAAGGACTGAAGTTTCCCGGAAAGTTCGTCGACCACACGGGGCCAGTCTATGACTTCCCGCACATCACCGCGACGGGCGGAGACTGCATCCAAACGCGTATCACTTGCCTGCCATTTGTAATTGAGGCGGCCGTGGTCACACATCCATGAGCTGTTGACGGCGTCATTCTCACGGGGCTCCTGGCGGTAGATCACCTCTTCCCGTGAACTGACTATCGTATTGCAGCCGGTGCCGCAGGAATTGCAGACGCTGTCGGTTTCCTTGAGGAACCACGCCCGCATCCGGAAACGGAAGTCCTTGCTGGTCAACGCACCCACGGGGCAGATGTCGACCGTGTTCAATGTGTAGTTGTTGTCGAAGGATTTGCCTGGATAGGCACCGAGGGTATTGTAGCTTCCCCTGTTGAAAAATCCGAGTGCGTCGTCCCCGGCAATGTCGCGGGTGAAGCGGATGCAGCGACTGCACAGAATGCAGCGTTCGTCGTCGAGCATGATGCGGGGGCCGAGGTCAACCTGCTTGGGCTTGTGCACCTTGGCCTCAACAAAACGACTCTCTGCCTGGCCATACTCGTAGCTGTACTCCTGAAGCTTGCATTCACCTGCCTGGTCGCATATCGGGCAATCGAGCGGGTGGTTGATCAGGAGAAATTCAAGAACAGCCTTGCGCATCTCCTTGCTGCCGTCGCTGTCAGCATAAATTTCCATGTTCGGCGCAATGGCAGTGGCACAGGCGATGGCCGGACGTGGCATTTTGTTGATTTTCGGAGATCCGTCGTCATTCAGAACCGGCTGACGGTTCCGATCCACGGCGGGCATGCCGAATTCCACCAGACACATGCGGCAATTACCTGCGACAGGCAACTTGGGATGGTAGCAGTAATGTGGAACATCCACCCCGTGCATGGCACACGCCTGAATCATCGTCGTTGGAACAGGCTTGCCGGTGATGGGATCCGGCTGGGTCTTGGGAACCTCGACCTCCATGCCGTTGATCTTGATCCGGACCATTTCAACCTGAGGCTGGACTGCCTGGCTGCTGTCTTTTGTCGTGGTTTCGGCCATGTGTCGTAAAAATCAGAAATGATGGATCGGTTACTTGGCGGGAACGGGCTGAGGCGCTGATTCCTCACGGCTCTTTTCGGCCGCCGCGCCTTTGGCTTCAAATTCGTCCTTGAACTTGCGGACAAAACTCTGAACGGGCCACGAACAGGCTTCTCCGAAGGCGCAGATGGTGCGGCCACCGGGGATGTTGTCGGCAATTTTCAAGAGGTAATCGGCGTCCTGCTGACGGCCGCCGCCGCTGTTGAGACGGTTGAGCGCCTTGCTCATCCAAAGAGAGCCCTCGCGGCACGGCGTGCACTGCCCGCAGCTCTCATGCGCATAAAAGTCGCTGATATTTCCCAGCGCTTCCACAATGTCCGTGGAGTCGTCCATGACAATGATGGCTCCGGAACCGGACATGCTGCCGGCGGCCATCAGAGTGTCGAAATCGTAGGGGATGTCGAGGAGGTCCATCTCAACTTCAACATCATTGCCCTCAGCGTCCTTTTTGCGGATTTTGAATTTTTCGCCCGCTTTGAACACCTTGGCCGAGGACCCACCGGGGATAATGGCCTTGAGCTTCCTACCGTCGTGAAGACCGCCCGCAAAATCGTTGATGAGTTGGCCAATGGTGGCATGGCCGACCTGGATTTCATAATAACCGGGTTTTTTCACATGGCCGCTGATACAGACGATGCGGGTTCCGGTGTTGTTGGGAGTGCCCAGTTTGGAGTATTCAGCAGCGCCGAGGTTCATGACATGCTTGACATGACACAGGGTCTCGACGTTGTTCACGATGGTCGGGCACATGTAGAGACCGAGAACCGCTGGAAAGTAGGGTGGCTTGATTCTCGGGTAGGGACGCTTGCCCTCGAGACTCTCAATCAGCCCTGTCTCCTCGCCGCAAATGTAGGCACCGGCACCGCGGTGAACATAAATCTCAAGGTCGAAGCCGGATCCAAGTATGTTCTTGCCGAGAAAGTTTTTTTCTCTCGCTTCGGCGAGGGCTTTGTTAAGGATGCGTGCACCCTCGGGAAATTCTCCACGAATGTAAATGTAGGCCAGATGAACGTCGTTGGCGAAGGAGGATATGATCATCCCCTCGATAAGCTGGTGAGGGTCCTTGTGGATGATCTGACGGTCTTTGAAGGTCCCCGGCTCGGACTCGTCGGCGTTGCAGATGAGGTAAATAGGCTTGCCGCTGCGGCGGTCGACAAAGGACCATTTGAGACCGCATGAAAAGCCGGCACCGCCCCGTCCGCGAAGACCGGATTTTTTGACTTCCTCCCGAATCTGCTCCTGGGGAGTGACCTGCTTGCCGTCCATCTCAACAGGCTGTATGGCGAGCGCCTTTTTCAGGGTCTCGTATCCGCCATGACGCATGTAGCAGTCGATGTCAGGAGTGTAACCGTCCTCGTCCGCATGTTTGAGTATCAGTCTGTATTCCTCGGGCATCTGGTGTTTCTGATATGAAAGTTTCTGGTCTTCTGTTTGCTGATGGGACGGATTCGGTTAAAGGCCCAATGGTATGATCGCGGCTCGGAAAAGTGGGCTATTTCCGGTATTTGCCGATGATTTTGTCCGCTTCCTGATTGGACACATTGTCGTAAAAGTCGTCGTTGCACATCATGACCGGGGGGGTGCCGCAGGCGGCAAGGCATTCGGCAAACTCAATGGTGAACTTGCCGTCAGGAGTGTTCTGCGGACCTTTTTCGCCGGGATCGAGGCCGAGTTTTGAGCAGAGATGCCCGTGCAGTTTATGGCTGCCACCGAGCGCGCAGCTGAGGGTGCGGCAGACACGAATCACGGTTGTGCCGACCTTGTAGTTGCGGAACATGGGATAGAAGGTCACCAGCTCGAATATGTTGACCGGTTCCAGATCCAGCTTGGCGGCGGTCCATTCAATTGCCTGCTTTGAGAGGTAACCGAATTTTTCCTGCAGAGCATGCAGGACCATCAATGAAGCGCTGCGCTTCTCAGGATAGTGGGTGATCAGTTCGTCGATCTCGGACTCAAGCCCCGAAGGGACCACGAAATCCTGCTGGTCTTCCATCTGTGCCATGCGGTGATTGCCTTCTCTTCTCTTGTCTTCGTAGTTGAAAATTTTACCGGTCACACTCTCCCATCACGAAATCGAGGGATCCAAGCACAGCGACAACATCGCTGACCAGGTGTCCTTTCATCAACTCCGGTAGGATCGACAGGTTAACAAAACTCGGGCTTCGTATCTTGAGACGGTACGGAACGCCACCGCCTTTGCTGTAAATGTAAAATCCTAGCTCCCCCTTGGGGTTTTCGGCCCCGAAATAGACCTCACCCTCGGGGGCATCAACTCCCTGGGTGACATTCATGAACTGATGAATCAGTTCCTCCATGGAACTCAAAACCTTTTTCTTCTCAGGCAGGGCCACCTTGCCGTCACCAAAATTCACTGGGCCACCGGGCAGACGGTCAAGGCACTGACGAATCAGGCGGACACTCTGGCGCATTTCCTCCATGCGGACAAGATACCGGTCATAGCAGTCCCCCACAGTTCCAACCGGGACATCGAATTCGAGATCGCTGTAAACCAGATAGGGTTTTTTCTTCCGGAGGTCGAATTCGACCCCGGATCCCCGGAGGTTGGGACCACTCAGACCGTAATCGATGGCCATCTCGCGTGAAATAACTCCGACATCCCGGGTGCGGTCCACGAATATCTTGTTCATGGAAAGCAGGCGGTCCACCTCGTCGATGGCCTGAGAGACTTCATCGAGAAAGCGGAGGACCATTCCGGTCCAGCCATCAGGAAGATCCCGGGTGAGTCCGCCGACGCGGGTGTAGGAGGTGGTGAATCTGGCACCGGTCAGAGCCTCGGCGAGGTTGTAGATTTTTTCTCTCTCAGTGAAGGTGTGGAGAAAGACAGTCATGGCCCCCACATCCATGGCGAAGGCGCCGATTCCCAGAAGGTGGGCCGAGATCCGGGCCAGTTCATAGCAGATGACCCGGATGTACTGACACCTCTCTGGCATCTGATCCGCAATGCCCATCAGCTTT
>JAUIAG010000147.1 GCA_030425355.1 Verrucomicrobiia bacterium | reverse complement strand
GATGCCTCCGCGGTCCTTGATGGCCTGAGCTTCCGGACTGGTCAGAAGCGAACTCACCACAATGGGCGGACAGGTCAGTCCGCGGGTTTTCAGAATAAACTTGGTATGGGTGCCCTTCCCTGATCCCGGTGCACCGCCGAGAAGAATGATTTCCTTGGCAAACTGGAGATTCTCGCGCCCATACTCCTCCTCCAGATTTTCCCAGATTGCCGAGAAGATGACCTGCGCGTCCTTGATTTCAAGCTCATGCAACGAACCCGTGGCCGAGTTGCCGTTCCCTTTTTCCGGATCCCGCGATTCCTCGCCGCTCTGTGCTGTGGTGTTGCCGCTCATGTTTCAGTTGTCAGTCATGTACCAGACGGTTGCCCGATTGGCACCCGGAAACACTAGCCTGATTTCCATCCGGCGAGAATTCAAAAATCCCCCGGATCAACGCACACGCCAGCACGGAAAACAGACCGGCCATCAGAAATGACCGGCCCGCTATGACAAAACAGCGGCGGAAAATTCAGGATCTGATTCCCCTTGAGGAACAGATCATCAGGTCGGAACACTGATAATTCAGCGCATGGCTGAATTCAGGGTGCACAGCAATCAGACATCCTCAAAGCGCCAGAAATAATGATTTCCAATGACTGCCACGGGCTGATGACCCCGCGCCCACTTGGGAATGAACGTCGCGTAGTGGGTCGCTCCCCGGGTGATACCCGGCAGTTTTTCAGGTGTGTTATACATCAGCCGGGCAATTTTAAGTGCTGTTTCCCAGTCCTTTTTGCGCCAATGTTTGCGGATAAGCTGAGGCGGGGTCAGGCCGTTCAGGCATGAGAACTGTCGTGGTTCCTTGACGATGGCCAGTGGGCTTATCCCTTTCTGATCAGCGCGCTTGCGAATAACCTCGGCCACGGCGATCATGCCACGTTCCCCTTCGCCCTCGGCCTCGCCCATGAGCACAGCAGCGATGACCTGCTGACCGTATGTTGCCGCGCCAGCAGACGGAGCCACCGCCTGTACCAGCCACAGGCAGGAAAATGCTAAAAGGATTACCCTGATATTGTCGGTTGGTGAAGTGAGTGGTTTCATGTTGATTTCCAGATCTCGCGTGATGCGGAAGTGATCTCTCTCTCTCTCTGATTGCTGAATCGGAAATCGATCCAAATACTTGAGCTTCAATTCGTTCCATGGACTGTGTCGGGTCCCCGGGGCTTCCCCGCGGGCCTGACACCACCGGATCCTGTGTCTGCCCTGGCTGCAGATTGACTTAAAATTAGCATGTTTTGCCTCGTTTTGGAACATTTTTTTTGAATTCACCTCTAAGCGCTTGACTTTCAATGGAATCGAAATCTCCGGTTTCCTGATTTGCCCTTTGCGCCGATTCAGGGTAATAAAAGATTCCAGCCAGTCAGATTTCTGGGGCGAGTATGAAAAAGAAATTTATTTTCCATGTCGTGATTTCCCTTCTCGGGCTTCACCTCATTGTCGGGACGGCATTATTTCTCCAGGCACAGCCGGAGGAACCGGATAACATCTATCCCAACATCGCCGTGTTTACCCGGGCCTTGGAAGCCGTGCACAAACAGTATGTGGATGGCGATGAGCTGACCTACCGTGAACTGATTCACCGGGCGCTTCGCGGTATGCTGAACACGCTTGATCCGCATACTGAATTCATGGTTCCGGAAAAATACGACAACCTTCGTGAAGACACAGAAGGGTCATTTGGCGGCATCGGCGTGGTTGTCCAGGCTACAGAAAAAGGATTGCTGGTTATCTCCCCGATTGACGGCACTCCGGGCGCCCGCGCGGGGCTGATGTCAGGCGAACTGATCACCTCCATCGACGGGACGGAGACAGCGGGCATGAAGATTCAGGACGCCGTCAAGATTCTGAGAGGCCGGCCGGGCACCGATGTCCGGATTGAAGTTCTCAGCCCCGATAATGACCAGACCCGGAATGTCACCATCACCCGGGCCATCGTGCAGGTCAACACCGTCACAGATCTCAATGGCAAACAGGAATTCCCTCTCACGGAACGGGGATTCGGCTATGTGAGGCTGACCAAGTTTGGAGAAAAGACCAACGAGGAACTCGGAAATGCTCTCGAAAAACTCGAAGCAGCCGGGATGAAGGGGATTGTGATCGACCTCCGCGACAATCCCGGAGGGCTTCTGGATGTCGCCGTTGATATCTGCGACCGGTTTCTGCCCGAAGGTGAACTTATCGTCACGACTGAAGGACGTCAGGGAAAGGTGCTTTCACTTTTCAAATCCCGTCGCCGTGATCAGTTTCCGGGCCTCCCCATGGTGATACTCGTCAACAGCGCTTCCGCCTCCGCCTCCGAAATTGTATCCGGCTGCCTTCAGGACCTCGGAAGAGCCATCATCCTCGGCGAACAGACCTTTGGAAAAGGATCTGTCCAAAGCATCATCCCGCTTCCCGACGAGTCCGCCATACGCCTCACCACAGCCAAATACTACACCCCCAGCCACAAGGTCATCCATGAAAAGGGAATCACCCCCGACATCGTCGCACCCATGACCAGAACGGAAAAAGAATTGCTGGCACGCAAAAGAAATTTCCCGGAGGCAGGCAACTACTCCGAGGAGGAACTGAACCGCATCAAATCAGCACGCGATCCGCAGCTGGAAAGGGCTCTCGATCTGCTGCACGGGACTTCCAGATACGAAGCCATGCTGCAGTCGGAATCAGCGAAACAGGGATTCGTCTCCCGGACCCCTCAGGCCGAAGCACAATAAATCCTGACACCCACTGCAGCCAACCAGCCTCCAGGCACTCCATCCTGCGCCTCACAGTGTGTTTCCACATCGCTTTGGAGCCAAAGGCCAAAACAACTCCTTCACCCTCACTCTCACCCGCCACATGTGTGTCGGAGACAAAGCCTGCAGAATAATTGCTGCGGCTTTATCCGCACTTTTCTCCTTCTCCTCCGATGAGTGACAGGAACCTGCCATCAGAGGAAAACAGGCGACTGGTTCTGGGCATCGAAACCTCCTGTGATGACTCCAGTGTGGCCCTGATCCGTGATGGAATTCTCGTCGGACAGCTGGTCTCGTCCCAGACCACAATCCATGAGGAGTATGGAGGCGTCGTCCCGGAACTTGCCACCCGGCAGCATCTCCAAAATCTCCTGCCCCTGACCACCGAGCTCTTCCGACAAACAGGCGGTAATATTCACGATGTGGCCCTTGTCGCCGCGACAAGGGGTCCAGGACTCCCCAATGCCCTCAGGACCGGCTTCACATTCGGCCAATCCATGGCCATCAGACTCAAGGCGGATTTCTTCGGTATCCACCACCACGAAGCCCACCTTTTCTCCTCATTCCTCAATGGCAATCCACCGGAACTCCAGCTCGGGTCGGCTCATTTTCCCTTCATCTCCCTCATCGTCAGTGGCGGCCACACCCTCCTGGTTCTCGTCCGGGACCTCGGAGATTATCAGGTCCTCGGAAAGACCATCGACGATGCCGCCGGCGAATGCTTCGACAAGGTCGCAAAACTGATGGGATTTCCCTACCCCGGCGGACCCCACATCGATGCCCTCGCACGAATCGGAAACCCCAATACCTACCGGTTCCCAAGACCAATGATCAATGACCCCGGCTTCGACTTCAGCTTCAGTGGCCTCAAAACTGCCGTCAGATACTTTCTCCGTGATCATCCCGGGGCGATTGAGCATGAAGACAGCAGGGCAGATTTATGCGCAGGCATACAGGCCGCTATTGTCGAGGTCCTGACTGCCCGGACCATCCAGGCGTGCCGGAAATTCGGAATCCGCCGGCTTTCAGCGGCTGGTGGAGTCATTGCCAACCGCGGTTTGAGAGAATCCCTGGAGGTGCATTCAGGGCGTCATGGAATTGAGTTTCACCCGTCATCGATGGAGTTCTGCACAGACAATGCGGCAATGGTGGCTGCGGTGGGTTACGCGAAGTGGATGCGGCATGGTCGGGGTGATGATTCGCTGAGGCAGCTTGAGACGGATATCCGGCCATCATGGCCGATTGAGGAGAGTGGTGAGGCATGCCCCGTCGGCGGCATGGAATGACAGGCATGAAAAATGCTTTGATCGGTCTGGCGGAGCCGGAGGAGAAAATCCTGCCGGTCCGGCGTTATCCGGTGATTCTGGAATCAGCCTGGCACCGGGAAGAAAGACGATGGATGCACAGACAATCAGAGTGGATGAGAAAGTTCTGCGTAAGGCGGAACCGCAGTTGGAGGATGGATTTGACTGGAGCGGATTGCCTCAAGGGAATCTGGGAACAATTCTGAGCAGCCTTTCACAGAATCTGACTCAATATCCGCGCAGGGTGCCTGGTGTGATAAGCATCGAAGGAAGACCGTGGAGATTTGCCGACCTTCACGGTTTTTACCACCAGGCCGTTCAGATCTTCCATCAGGGTCTCTATGGGCTGAAGAAAGGCCGGGTTGGTGATGATGCGGCGCTCCACATCCTCGACGGAGGGGCTCATACCGGGCTGGCTTCCCTGTATTGGTCAACAAGACACCCCAGAGCGAAGGTGGATGCGTTTGAGGCGGATCCACAAATTTATAAACTTCTTGAGGCGAATGTCCGCGAATGGAAACTGAGCGGCGTGAGGGCATACAATGCCGCCTTGTGGTCGGATGATGATGGAGTCCGCTTTTCCAGCAGTTCGGATGACTCCGGCCATGTCAGTCGCGAAGAAGGGGTGGATGTCCCATCGAGGGCTCTTGGCGACCTTCTGAGAGCCACTCAATACGATCTGGTGAAACTGGACATCGAGGGCGCGGAGTTTGAAGTCATTGAGTCGGCAGCCGAGGACCTCCACCGGGCCTCCTCATGGGTTATCGAAATCCACAATTTCCCGCATCGGGAAGCCGACTGGTCGACAGGGAGACTGCTGGACCTGTTTCATCAGGCGGGATTCGAGACGACACTTGGAGATTTTCATTCTGCCGTATGGATGGAAAGCGATCCTTCCCTGCCCTTCGAGGCCCTGAAAAACCCATGGTATGTGCTGACCCTTTTTGCCTGGAAAAATTCAGGCCTTTCTGCGGAACGCCACACAAAAGCTTCTGTCGCCAGCGGGTTGCAGGCGGAACGCGGATCCTTTGAACCGGATGCAGGCACACCTTCGAATGGCGAGATTGTCGATTTCGGTGCAACTGGTGCGGATGCGTTCCGGGATTTCCGACTTGCCGGCGCGCGGGCGGCTCAACTCAAAACTGATGAATCGTGTGGACTGCTGCGAAAGATTCTGGAGTCAAACCCGCATTTCACTCCGGCAAAGGCACTGGTCCGATGGCTCGAACAGAAACCTGTTTTCATTCTGTCATTTCCTGCCAGCGGTGAGGAGTGGCTGTGTCATGTCCTGGCGGATCTTATCCTGCAGCGACAGGGATTCGAAACCGGGTGCGGGCTGCCAGTAGACCCGGAGCTGATAATCACCGCTGCCGATGATGGGCATGCCTTTCAAACACTGCCGGCCGCCGGACTCGATACCGCCTGGATGCGCACTCATCAGTCTCCCGATGACATTTCGGGATCCATCCTGTTTGTGCATCGCGATCCCATCGAAATGGCCTCCGCGCTCACACGCATGGGCGGTCCGGATGCCGAACCAGAAATCATTGTCACGGATGAGCAGCTGATGGAAAAAATGAATGAATGGATCCGCCACTTCAACAGCTGCCGTAAAGTGCAATCCAGGTCCCCCGAAAGCATCCACTTTATGAACCTCGACACAATGCGGCAGGACGGAGTCAGTGAAATTCTGAAGGCGGCGGAGTTTGCCGGTCTGGAGGTCAGCGAAGAGATGGCCCGGAGAGCACTTGAGAATCACAGTCATCTCAAGCCTGCGACAACCGGGGGCAGGCAAAATGTCCTGTCCGCATATGTCAGAGAAATTCTGACTTCACGCATTCACGCTGCGGGCATCAGGCTGGACTGATCGGGGTGATTTTTTCGCCGTCTCTGATCTCCCGGCATGATGAAGTCTGGCTGTCACCGGCTATCAGACAAGGATTTGATGAACCGGGTTCACTTCCTCCACGCCCGTGAGCCGCACATCCAGTCCCTGGAATTTGTAACTCAGGCGTCTGTGATCTATGCCGAGGCAGTGGAGAATGGTTGCGTTGAGTTCGTGTATATGAACCGGATCCTCGGTGACATTATAGGAAAATTCATCCGTGGCACCGTGAATGATTCCGGGTTTGATGCCTCCACCAGCCATCCAGATTGAAAAGCATCGAGGGTGATGGTCCCGGCCGTAATTTTCGCGAGTCAGCGATCCCTGACAGTAAATTGTCCTGCCGAACTCGCCGCCCCAGATGACCAGCGTATCATCGAGCAAACCGCGCTGTTTAAGGTCCTGTATCAGAGCCCAGCTTGGTTGATCCACATCGTGGGCCTGATTGGGGAGATCCCCGGCGATATTGCCATGCTGGTCCCAGCCGCGATGAAAGATCTGCACAAATCTGACATCTCTTTCCACCATGCGTCTGGCGAGGAGGCAGGAAGCAGCAAAAGTCCCGGGAGTGGTCGCCTCCGGTCCGTACATATCAAGGACGTGGGCGGGCTCCCGGCTGATGTCGGTGAGGTCGGGCACCGATGACTGCATGCGGAAGGCCATCTCATACTGATCGATACGCGACTGGGTTTCCGGATCACCGAACCGCTGCAGCGTTTCCTGATTCATGCGGGACAGATGATCCAGCATCATCCGCCGACGCTGGGCGTTTACTCCGTCCGGATTGGAAAGAAAAAGCACCGGATCGCCGCTGGATCTCAACGAAACCCCCTGGTGTCTGGACGGGAGGAACCCGCTTCCCCAGAGTCGGTTGTAAAGCGCCTGAGCAGTCTTCCTCCCGGTCCATTTCGGGGTCATCACCACGAAGGACGGCAGATTGCTGTTGAGTGCTCCCAATCCATAACTGAGCCAGCTGCCGAGACTGGCGCGACCGGGAAGCTGGCTTCCGGTACATATGTAGGTGATGGCGGGATCGTGGTTGATGGCTTCAGTGTGAAGGCCGCGGAGAATGGCTATGTCATCAACCATCCTCGCGTGGTAAGGCAGCAGCTCACTGATCCATGCCCCGTTTCTCCCATGTTGCGAAAAGGAAAACTTTGAAGGGGCAATTGGAAATCTCGACTGCCCGGATGTCATGGTGGTCAACCTCTGGCCATTCCGGATGGACTCAGGAAGATCCTGGTCAAAATATTTGTCCATACCCGGCTTGTAGTCGAAGAGATCCATCTGGCATGGAGCACCCGCCATGAAAAGATATATGGCCCTTTTGGCCTTGGGAGCAAAGTGGGAGGCTATGCGGGCGATTTCCTCCTCCGCCGCAGCCGCCGGACGGCGCTCCGGCACCAGCGAACTCAGAGCCGCCAGCCCGAGACCCATCGAAGTGGTGCTGAAAAAATGACGGCGCGTCTGAGCCAGAAAATAATCGTGAACCGGATCAGGTCCGGAAGGCGCAGCCTCATCCATGGGAGAGTTCAGTCTGGTCATTGTATTAAATCCTTGTGGTCGGTAATATCAGTGGCACCGGGCCGGGACATTTGGAAACGGAGTGGAAGAGTCGGCCAATCAGTTTTTACTGAGAATTTCATCACTGTTGAGAATGAGATTGGCAACCATGGTCCATGCAGCCAGTTCCGGGAGCACTGCAGAGTGGAATGGACTGTCGGGCCCGTCATCTGCTTCGGCAAAAATGCCGACGGAAACCAGCTGACGGGCCGCGGGGATATCAGATTGAAAATCAGCCAGTTGGGAATGATAAGCGGAAAGGAGGATTTCCATTTCAGCGGCTGAGGGGTCTCTGAGAAAACAGCGGCGGAACATCCAGCGGGCGGGTGATTCGCCGGATCCACGGTTCCCGCTGAGCGCGAGGCGGGCGAGGCCGGCCGCCGTTTCAACATACTGCTGATCATTCATGAGCAGCAGAGCCTGCATCGGGGTGTTGGTTCTCTCGCGTCTCATGACGCAGGCTTCCCGTGACGGACCGTCAAATGTGCTCATCTGCGGGGGCGGTGAGGTGCGTTTGTGAAAAGTGTAGAGGCTCCGACGGTGGGTTTTGCCTGGTTCCTTGTCGGCAACAAAGCGGACTGTATTCGAACCGGAATATCCAACCGCAAACCACAGCCCGTCCGGCTGCGGGGGTTTGACAGGCGGCCCTCCCACAGTCGGGACCAACAGTCCGCTCAAAGCCAGGGCCTGGTCGCGGAGCATCTCTGCATCCAGCCGGTAGCGCGGCCCCCTGGCCAGTAACCGGTTGCCCGGATCCACCTGCCTGTGCCGGGGCAGGACACGACTGGACTGGCAGTATGTGCCGGACATCACAATCATTTTCACCAGATGCTTGACGTCCCAGCCGGAGTCGCGGAAATCAGCCGCCAGCCAGTCCAGAAGATCCGGATGGCTTGGTGGTTCCCCCTGGGAACCAAAATCCTCACTGGTTTTCACAATGCCTGTGCCGAAAAACTGCTGCCAGATTCTGTTCACGGCCACGCGTGCCGTCAGAGGGTGTTCATCCATGGTCAGCCACATGGCAAAGCCGAGGCGGTCATTGGGAAAATCCTCCTTCATAGGCGGAAGGGCAGCCGGAGTGCGTCTTCCAACCTCCCTGCCCTTCTGGTCATATTCACCGCGACGAAGAATGTAGGCAGGTCTTGGCTCCACGCGTTCCTTCCAGACCAGCGTGGTTGGAACCGAGCGGCGGACATTTTCCCGTTCCTCCCTCAGTTCCCCGAGCTTCGTTCTCAAAGACACGAGTTCGGGATCCGTGCCGATCCGGGATCGGTAGAAATCACGGACAGTTTTTATATCCGGCCCGGATCTCGAACCGGCACCAACGGCAAGGAGCTGCTGGATTTCAACGGGGATTACCTGAGTTGAGGCAGCGGTTGAAAAGTAAAACCCTGAGTCACCGCCGAAATTCATGATCTTGATCAGCAGGTGGTTGACCCCGTCTTTGAGGGGCAGTTCGATATTTTCCTGACCGGCAGCTGCGCCCCTGCTGACGTCACGACTGAGGATCATTTCACCGTTCAGATAGACCTTCACGCCGTCGTCGCTTCCCAGAGAAACAGGCATGGGCGATGATGGATTGGAAACGGTGATCATCCGGTAGAGGAAATTGGAAGCCATGTCGCCTGGCAGGCCGTTGTGGACTTCGCCATCCGTCCACTCAGGGCGGGATTTCCATGACGCAGACCTGCCTTCCTCCAGCTCCCACGATGCCGTCAGATCAATCGTGCTCCCGCCTTCGGGGCCATGCTTTTGGCGAACCTGGTTTTCGCGGGAGTCTGCAAATGGACCCAGATGATACCATTCGGAAAGCAGCAGGCGGTTGTCGTCATTTTTCCATGAATTCTCCCAGACCGTCTGTAGTCCGTCGATCCGGTCCCATGGCTCTGCCAGTCTGGATTCTGCCGCTGCAATGGCCTGATCCAGAGACGAGAGCCGGCTTTGCTGATAATCAGTCGGCACGCTGATGACAGGCTTGTGATCCTTGATATTCCCGTCCATGGGATTGCCGTCGATGTTGTTGAAATAGGCAAACATCGAGTAGAAATCCTCCATGGTCAGCGGATCAAATTTGTGGTCATGGCATCGGGTGCAGTCCATGGTCAGGCCCATGAACACCGTCCCGGTTGCCACGACACGTTCGACCACATTTCTGACATGGACCTCCTCTTCAATCGATCCTCCTTCGGCAGTGGTGACGTGGCATCGGTTGAAGCCCGTTGCCACCAGCTGACCGGTTGTAGGCTGTGGCAGAAGATCCCCTGCCAGCTGACTGGTTATAAACCCGTCATATGGGAGGTTCTGGTTGAAGGCATCGATGACCCAGTCGCGGTATGGCCATATCTCACGGTAATTGTCGAGGTGAAGGCCATGGGTGTCACCGTATCGCACGGCATCGAGCCAGAACCTTGCCATATGCTCCCCGTAATGCTCTGAACGCAACAGCCTGTCCACAACCTTCTCATAGGCGCCGGGTGAATTGTCCGACAGGAATGCCTCAACCTCTTCCAAAGTCGGGGGCAGGCCGGTCAGGTCGAAAGTCAGGCGGCGCATCAGATCATGCCGGTCGGCCCGGGGAGATGGATTGAGAGACGAACCGTGAGTCTGAAGTTTCCGACTGACAAAAAGGTCTATGGGATTGGCTGCCGTCCCGTCAGGATCCCCTTCTACCGTCTGCGGTAAAGCCGGCCGTGTGATCGGTTTGAAGGACCAGTGCTGATCCCACTGCGCCCCCTGCTCCACCCATCGGGTGAGAAGTGCAACCTGCTCTTTCGTGAGTGATTTCCCGCTCTCCGGGGGAGGCATCAGATCATCGCTGTCCGTGGTGGTGATCCGGACTATGAGTTCACTCTGCACCGTATCGCCCGGGACGATGGCTGAAACACCCGATTTTTCATTCCGGGCAAGGGCGCTGTCGCGCTCGTCCATTCTGAGCCCGGCCTTGCGTTTGGAGGAATCCGGCCCGTGGCAGGCAAAACAGTTGTCACTGAGAATCGGGCGGATCTCTGTCGCGAAGTCGATTGGCTGGAGACTGTCGCCTTCAGAAGCGCGTCCCGTGGCAGTCACCGCCATGGCGACGAAACACAGAGCCGGGAGGACCATGAAAGTCCCTGAGCGCAGCGGTGTAAACATGTCGGAAGTTTACTGAATTAGAGCGCCTGATTCAATGAAGATTGCGGAATGAGATGTCACACCCGTGTGGCTGGTTCAGTGTGCCGGGTCGAAAATGATACCGATGGTTTCAATCGCTTCGGCGGCGGTTCCATGGAAACCCCGTATTCTCCCCGGAGATGCAGCATTGAGTTCGAGATGGAAGGACGTGTCCCCTCCGCTTCCGCCAATAAGCTCCGAGGCGCTGCCATCGTCGAAATGAAAGCGTATGGAATCCAGAAACCACCCACTGGCACCACTCAGGCCGGTCAGCACCGCTCCATCAGGAACGCGGACAGAGACCGGCACACCTTGTGAGTTTCCGCCGATGGTGACCCTGGATAAAGTTCCGTCCGGCTTCTGCACGACGAAGACCAAGGATTCGATACAGCGAAGAGCTCCTGGCTGGTGGAATACGACAATGTGCTTCAGCTGATCACCTGGAAAAAAGACCTCCCTGCGAAAGGGTGTACCTCTGGATCCGGAAACGCCGCCAATGAGGGCACTGTAGTGGATTTCCCCGGGACCGGGTCTGGCCTGCAGTCCGGAATTCGGCGCAGCGACAAGTGGTTCCACTCTGACCGAATGAATAGTGACATCGGAGTTATGGGGGACCAGACACAGGGCTCCGGAATCATGGTCACGTTCCCCGTCCTCAACAGCCTCGACCATCCATTCCATCGGCTCAGGATGCCCCTTCAGCCAATGCTTGAAACGATAAACAGAATCTTCATCCGCATTGGTAAAAACCTCAGCCACAACATGGAGGCGGGTTTCCAGCTGGACCGGAGCGCTGGTCCTGGCATGGACCGGCGGATAAGTGCCGCCACCATCACGAAGAATGCGCCACAGGGAATCATCGGGGTCATTTTTCAGCAGCAGCTCACCCTGAGCACCAAGCGGATACCACTGGCGCGACGGCTGTCGTCCGTCCGCCGTGTGGCCCCGCCAGCGCAGAGCGATTCCGAAATGAGAGACGTTGTAGGTTGGCGCGGAGCGCTGGGGAGGTGTATAGCCATGAATGGTTATCTCCGCAGTCACGCGGTAGTTCTTCCAGCTGTTGTCGCCCATCGTCAGCACCCGGTCATACCATGGTTCTTCCGTCCGGATGCCCTCCCCGGTAAGCTTCCAGCGCCCATCCACCACCTGCGCCACCTGATGAATGTTTCCGACTCTGGAAAAATCAATGGACCATGGCATCGGCCACTGCCGGCCCCTGGTCACATCAATGCTGACAGCTGACGCGCTCCGTGAACCATCATTCCAGTGAGCCCTCACGCGGACAGTGTTTTTCCCGGCCCGCACCTCATCCCATGAAAGCTCGATGTTGAAATCACCGGGGCGGGCCAGTCTGTGAAGGTCTGTGCCGATGGACAGCGGCCTCCACTCCTGTGTCTCATTAAAGCGGAATTCCAGCCGGCTGACCGACCCGAAAGGCCGGACATGCCCGGGAATATTTATCCACCTCTGGGGCTCACCGGAGGCACCGAATTCAAGTCCGTCATCATGCCAGAAAATAATTTCGCGATCCGGCAGCTCAGTGAGGGTTTTACCGTTTTTATGGGAGTCAATCCGGCTGGATACCACTTCCGCCGCCCTGCACTCCGAAGCCTCGACAAATCCGACGACAAAAGTCTCACCGGAGGATTTAAAAAGCGGTTTCGTTCCCGGCCCCCGTCCGAAGCCAAAGACCATCATCCCGTCGGATGACTCAGCAGCTGCCCCGCCGGACCCGGACCCCAGATACCATAGTGTGTCCTCGAGCCCGTCCGGCTCTTGACGGTTATGCCAGAGGTAAAGAACTCTCCGGGTCTGTCTGTCACCAAAATACACCCACTCCCAATTGTCGAAAAGCTGGGATCTGTTGTCGGGAATACTGTGTGCCGGACCGGAATGATCCGTGCCCCAGAACTGTTCCGTAGGCATGAACCGGCCGGCAACAGGGCCTTCGTAGAGAAACCACCACGGATGCATGGGATCACTCTTCTCCATCGTGAATACCGCATGGTCGTCGTGAAAGGTCCATGACCAGGCCCATCTGCCGGAGGCCGATACCGAACGGATGGTGTTTCCA
>JAUIAG010000146.1 GCA_030425355.1 Verrucomicrobiia bacterium | reverse complement strand
GCCGGCGTCCCCGCCGGCCAGTTGACCGGCGGGGACACTCACTTTCAGTTGTCGGGCGTTCTAGGTCAGGTGCCAGGCACATTGCGTGCCTGGCACCTGACGGACGGGCTGCGGATTTTCTCAGAGTCCGAGAGGGAGTGACCGGGAGAGGATGGACTTCAGGATGGGCGGGTTTCCAAGTTGGATGTAGTCCTGGATGATTTGCCCCTGTTGTTCGAAACGGTAGTCGGTGAGGGCGGAGTCCGGGGTGGGGTGATAGGAGTAGGGGTTTCGGAATTGGAGGTGCTCGAGAGCGGCGAGGCCCCACCAGTAGTGTTTCAACTCCGGTCGTTCGCGATTGTGGAACTGCCAGACGTGACCGGCTTCGTGAAAGAGGACCGGGGGAAGTGGCTGGAGGCCATAGTTTGCGCTCCAGCAGGCGTCGGGAATGTGGATGGTGCTGTTGATGACTACGAAGCAGCCAGGCCATGTCAGCGGTCCGCCCAGCCGCAGACGCACCAGTGAATAGTCAATAGTGGTGCCGAAAACTGTTTCGGCCAACTGAGTGATTTCTGCCGGAGTTAATTTTCTCGATGCGGGCATGGCGGTTGTTGATCGCTTCAGGAGCCGGAGATGGATGATACCCGGGGGGGAACTGCTCCCGGCGCTTTGTTCTCATAATGCATGGCCGAATGCCTTCCTGCGCCCCGGGCAGACTCGCTCAATTGCAGCGGATCGGGCGACCGGTCGCGAATGAAATTTCTGAAATTTTTTTCAGACGGCTCAGCTACCCGCGACTGGCTCTGATGAATTGTTCTCATGGTGTTCAAAATTAACCATGGGCTGTCATGAAATTTCCTCATTGATGTGATAAAAAATCTACAAGATGGGAAGGGAAGAAAAAAGGCCCCGCGGACGGTGGGTCCGGGAGCCTTCTGTGCTGTTATGGATGACAGGAAAAATGTTCTCGAAGCGGGGATCAGACTTCGGTGGAGACTTCCGAAATGGTCTTGAGGATCCGGCTTGCGATGGCGTAGGGGTCGCCCTGAGAGTTGGGGCGGCGGTCTTCGAGGTAGCCTTTGTAGCCGGCTTTGACGAAAGCGTGAGGCACACGGATGGAGGATCCACGGTCGGCGATGCCGTAGGTGAATTTGTCGATGGACTGGGTTTCGTGGAGACCGGTAAGGCGAAGATGGTTGTCCGGGCCGTAGACGGCGATATGCTCGTCCATATTCTTTTCGAAGGCGTGCATGAGCTTCTCGAAGTATTCCTTGCCGCCGACTTCACGCATGTGCTTGGTGGAGAAGTTGGAGTGCATACCTGAGCCGTTCCAGTCACCGCGAAGCGGTTTGCAGTGCCATTCGATATCGACACCATATTCTTCGCAGAGGCGCATGAGGATGTAACGGGCGACCCACATCTGGTCAGCGGCTTTGGCTGAGCCTTTGCCGAAAATCTGGAATTCCCATTGTCCCTTGGCCACTTCGGCGTTGATTCCCTCGTGGTTGATGCCGGCATCGAGGCAGATGTCGAGGTGTCTCTCAACGATTTCGCGGGCGATGGATCCGACGTTCTTGTATCCGACGCCGGTGTAATATTCACCCTGCGGCTCGGGATAACCCTCGGCCGGGAATCCAAGCGGTCTGCCGTTTTCAGTGAGGAAATATTCCTGTTCGAAGCCGAACCATGCATCGGGATCGTCCATGATGGTGGCGCGGGTGTTGGTTGGGTGCGGGGTGCCGTCGGGGAGAAGCACTTCACACATGACAAGGACACCGTTCCGGCGGGTTGAGTCCGGATAAACGGCAACCGGTTTCAGCAGACAATCGGAGCTGTGACCCTCTGCCTGGCGGGTTGAGCTTCCGTCAAAGCCCCACACGGGCAGTTGTTCAAGGGTGGGGAAAGAATCGTATTCCTCGATTTTTGTCTTTCCGCGGATGTTTGCAACAGGGGTGTAACCGTCGAGCCAGAGGTATTCTAGTTTATATTTTGCCATAGCAAATTGCTTCTTATGTCTGTATCAAATACTTAAATGTGAATCCGTGGCAGAACCAAGGATAAATTCCCGCAACGGGCTCGTTGGAAAATAGCATGGATCGTGCCAGATTCTCGGGGCTGTTTCCCGGCTGGCCGCGGATCAAAGAGAAAAACTCCGGAATGGATGAAGCAAAGGACACACGAAGATCCACTGTGCGGCTTTCGTATGACGGACGGGTTTTCAAGACCTTCAAGGGCTATCAGGCAAAGGAACGGTTTGAAAACGAGAAGCTGGTGTTGAAATACCTTGAGAGCAGAGGTTGCCCCTTTGTCCCGCGGTTGGTGTCACACGAAGACGACAAGCTGCAGCTTGTGATGACCAACTGTGGTCAGAAGGTCCACCAGATGAGCGACAAGAAACGGGAAAGCCTCTTCAAGGAACTTGAATCCTACGGGGTCCGTCATGAGGATGCCGAGATGCGCAATGTGACCTACCGGATGAGTGACGGACGTTTCTGCATCATCGACTTTGAATTTGCCACCATCATCGATGACCCGACTCACAAATCGCCCATGCCATTGACGGAGAGACCGCCCGGTGAGAGTGGAATGACCGGATCCGACATTTCTGATTCTGATTACCCCGACCAATGACCTCTGACTCCACTTTGACCATCGCATGGGATGCGCTGACTCATCCCGGCAGGGTCCGCCCCAACAACGAGGATTCATTCCTGGCTCTGGCCTTCAACCACGAGGAGTTCTATTACCTCGGCAAGTTTGGAGAGGCGCCAGTCACTGAAATCGATTTCATCTTCGCCGTCGCGGACGGGATGGGCGGGGAGAAATCGGGCGAATATGCCAGCAGGATCGTGGTGGACAAAATCACCTCCATACTCCCCAAGTATTTCCGGAAACAGCGCAACAATCACACAACCGAGTGTGAGCAGGCCCTGCAACAGGTTTTCGAGGACTCCCATCGGGCCCTCAGCTACCTTGGATCCAGCTATCCTGAATGCGCCAACATGGGTGCCACACTCAGTCTCATCTGGATCACGCCGACAAGGGTTTTCTATGCGCATATGGGCGACAGCCGCATTTACCGCCTCAACAATGCTGGCGAACTGCAGCAGATCTCACATGACCACACCCACGTCGGATGGCTGCTCCGCAACGGCAAAATTTCAGAGCGTGAGGCACGGGTCCATCCACGCCGCAATGCCCTGCAGCGGGCGCTGGGCGCCGGTCAGCAGATTCTCAATCCGCAAATCGGCTGTCTGGATCACGGAACCCCGGAACAGTTCGTCCTCTGCACCGACGGACTGACCGAGGGACTCTGGGACAGGCAGATACGCATGATGCTGACCAGTCCGGACGACCGGGAACGGGAATTAAGTCCGGCAAAACGCCTTGTCGAAGCGGCAGTGGAGAAATCCGGTCAGGACAACACCACCGCGATGGTTATTGCCACCAGCTACCGGACACTCGCCTGAACGAGTGTGTGGTGCCCGCCGTTGGTCATTTGACACTGGATGACCTCCCATTTAGCCTGAGGCGGACATGTTTGAACTGGTTTCAGAATACAGCCCATCCGGAGATCAGCCCGATGCGATTCGCCAGCTGGTGCAGGGATTCCGGAAGGGAAAGCATCAGCAGGTGCTCCTGGGTGTAACCGGTTCAGGGAAGACATTCACCGTGGCCAATGTGATCCGCGAACTTCGTAAGCCGACGCTCGTCATTTCACATAACAAAACACTGGCCGCGCAGCTGTATGCCGAATTCAAGAGCTTCTTTCCCAATAATGCCGTCGAGTATTTCGTCAGCTACTTTGATTACTATCAACCGGAGGCCTACATTCCACGGACTGACACCTACATCGAGAAGGACTCCAGTATCAATGCCGAGATCGAGCGCCTGCGGCTGAGTGCGATGAGTTCGCTGTTTTCGCGGGAGGACGTGGTTGTGGTGGCCTCGGTTTCGTGTATCTACGGCATTGGCAGCAGAGAGGACTACGAGTCGATGCTGGTGACCATGCGGATCGGCCAGGAAATGTCGCGCGAGGACCTGTTGCTGAAGCTTGTCGAGCTGCAGTACGAGCGCAATGACACGGCACTGATGCGCGGGCATTTCCGGGTGCGGGGGGATGTCGTCGAACTGGTGCAGGCCTCCATGGATGACGGCCTCCGAATAGAGTTTTTTGGTGATGAAATTGACCGACTGACCCGTTTCGAGCCCCTGACCGGGACTGCGCTGGAGGAATATTCATTTGTGACCATCTACCCCGGCAAACAGTTTGTCTCGCCGAAAGAGAAGATGAAGAAGGCGATCAAGTCGATCCGGGCGGAACTGGAGGAACGGGTTGCCGAGTTTGAGAGTCAGGGAAAGCTGCTGGAGGCACAGCGCATCCGCATGCGGACCGAATTTGATCTGGAGATGATGGACGAGATGGGATTCTGCTCGGGCATTGAGAATTACAGCCGCCATATCGGTGGCCGTCCGCCGGGAGCAACGCCGGCCACGCTGCTCGATTTCTTTCCGGATGACTTCCTGCTGGTGATCGATGAATCGCACGTGAGTGTCCCTCAGATTGGCGGGATGTACGCGGGGGACAGGTCGAGGAAGACCGTGCTGGTGGAGCATGGATTCCGTCTTCCCAGTGCCCTCGACAACCGCCCATTGAATTTTGATGAATTTCAGAAACGCCAGCGCATGACCCTGTACGTGAGCGCGACACCGGCGCAGCAGGAAATCGACTGGAGCGAGGGCGCTGTGGCGGAGCAGATTGTGCGGCCGACCGGTCTCGTTGACCCCGAAGTGGAGATAAAACCGCTGGAATCCCAGATCGACGACCTGATTGAACAGGCACGCCTGCGGGTTGAAGCCGGGGAGCGGGTTTTTGTGACCACCCTGACCAAGCGCACCGCCGAGGAGCTGACGGATTACCTCCGCGACGTCGGCATCCAGGTCCGGTATCTCCACAGTGAGATCGATGCCATCGAAAGGGTCGAGATTCTGCGGGCGTTGAGAAGAGGTGAATTTGACGTTCTGGTCGGAATCAATCTCCTCAGGGAGGGACTGGATGTGCCTGAAGTGTCCCTCGTCGCCATTCTGGATGCCGACAAGGAAGGGTATCTGCGCTCCACCACCAGCCTGATACAGACGGCTGGCCGCGCTGCGCGCCACATCCACGGCAAGGTCATCCTCTATGCGGACCGGATGACACACAGTATTCGTGAGTTCCTCAAAGTCACAGCCTATCGCCGGGAAAAGCAGCTGGCATACAACCGCGAGCATGGCATCACCCCGCAGCCGGTGCGGCGGTCCATCGAGGAAAAACTCTCCGGAAATGACTCGAAGACAAGGGACAAGGCCGCCATGGTCATAAATGACTCAGGTGGGGATTTCGATATCACAGAAACACTCAGGACACTTGAAGCGGAAATGCTCGAGGCTTCTCAGAAACTGGAATTCGAGAAGGCTGCACTGATCCGCGACCAGATTCTGGAATTGAAAAAGGCCTCGGGTGAGGATGTGGGATCCTCACCTTCGGAAACCAGGTCTGCTCCACGGTCAAGGGCGGGCCGGAAACTCACCTACCGCAAAAAAGCAAAGAGCGGCACGGGCTCATCCTCCCGCGGCAGAAAAAAAGGGTGAAATGAACCACGCGCCCGGCTCGCGCATGCCGGTCATGGTCGGGAAGCACGCTTTGTAAATTCCTGACTTCGGAATAGTGGTGAGGTATGAATCTTCCTATACATTCACCGCCATTCCGGTTCATTGTTGATGCATGAATTTCACCCTTCCCATGAGAGCTGCTTTCTGTGCTCTGGCGTTTTCCATGGTAATGTCGGCGACGAATACCGGAGCCCAGAATAACCGCCGGCCGCCTGTGGTCATTTCACCTGAGGTTTCAGATACGCGGGAAGTCACTTTCCGCGTCAGGGCTCCGGAAGCTGCGAAGGTCCGGATTGCCGGCAGCGGCGATCTCCCCCGCGCCGGCAACGGCCAGTCTGCGGAAATGAGCAGGGGGGAGGACGGAGTCTGGTTCATCAGCATGGGGCCACTGGCACCCGGGGCTTACAGATACGCCTTTGAAATAGACGGGGTTCGGATCCTGGATCCTGTCAACACCGACTCCAGCCGCTCAAATGACAACCTGTGGAGTCTGGTTCACATTCCGGGTGAGAAGTGGATGGACACAGTGGATGTGCCGCATGGTGCAGTTTCAGAGATCACCTACTGGTCATCCAAACTGGATCGATTCCGTCACCTCCATGTCTACACGCCTCCCGGGTATGAAAGCAGCACCGGGGACTACCCGGTGCTTTACCTGCTTCACGGCGCCTTTGACTCTGATGACTCATGGAGCACCGTGGGAAGGGCCGGATTCATTCTCGACAGCCTGATAGCGGAGGGGAAGGCAGTGCCCATGATTGTGGTGATGCCGCATGGCCACACCGGCCCGTTTGCCTTCGGCGGCGGGTCCATGAGCGGGGAGTTTGAACCCGAATTCGTGGCGGACATCATGCCTTTGATGGAAAAGCGATATCGCGTGATCGGTGACCGGGCTCATCGTGCCATCGCCGGTCTGTCGATGGGTGGAGCCCATACTCTGAATATCGGTGTGCCAAACCTCGAAAAGTTCGGATACATGGGAGTGTTCAGCTCCGGAATTTTCGGTATCAATGGCGGAGGCCCGGGCGGCAACCGACGGCAGGGCCCGTCCTTTGCCGAACAGCACACGAAGATACTCAATGACGCATCACTGAAGGAGGGACTGGAGCTGTTCTGGTTCGCCACCGGCAAAGATGATTTTCTCGTCGAAACTTCCCGGGCCACCGTCAAGATGTTCCGCGGCCATGGTTTCGATGTCGTATATAAAGAAACCGAAGGGGCTCACACCTGGGACAAATGGCGGGAATACCTTCACGAATTTGCTCAAATGCTCTTCAAATCTGAGTAATCAACCCGTCAATTCGGCTGAGGTGTAAACCGGTGCCGGGCACGCAAGTGCCCGGCACCGGTTTGGTGTTCTGAGTTAACTGCAGCGGCAAATTGACTCGAGGGATTATTGGAAATCGGGTCTCAATCTGATAGCATTTGAGTATGCGCATGATTGTCAAAGCCGGGTTTCCCGGGCTGGTAGCCGCTTTTTGTTTCGGAACAGGATTCGGTGCGACGGCGGTGGACTTTGCACGGGAGGTCCTTCCTGTTCTGTCCGACAAATGTTATGCCTGCCACGGTCCGGACACGCAGAATGAGAAGGATCTTCGACTGGATTCATTCGGGGAGGCCACGCGGGATCTTGGTGGATACCGGGCTATTGATCCCGACAACCCTGCTGAAAGTGAAGTCATAGCCCGGATCTACGACAAGGATGATCCGATGCCTCCCGAGGATGCCGACAAGCAGCTGACCGAATCCGAGCGCGAACTGATCCGGACATGGGTGATGAGTGGCGGCCAGTATGCGGAACACTGGAGTTTTGTGAAACCGCAGAAGCCGGCGCCCGATCTTGATACCACTCGGGATGTGAATGCGATTGACGCATTTGTCAGTCACCGGCTTGCGGAGAAGGGTGCCGGTTTTGCGCCACGGGCTGAAAAGTCTGTTCTGGCGCGGCGGGCATCACTTGTGCTGACCGGCCTCCCTCCTGAGCCGTCCCTTGTCGATGAGTTCATCCACGACGATTCATCCGGTGCCTACGGGAAGCTGGTGGACAGGCTGATTGCCGATCCAAAGTTTGGTGAGCATCAGGCGCGTTACTGGCTGGATGCTGTGCGATATGGCGACACGCATGGGCTTCACCTCGACAATCGCCGGGGAATATATCCATACCGCGACTGGGTGGTCCGATCCATCAACGACAACCTTCCGGTAGACACCTCAATCGAATGGCAGCTGGCTGGTGATCTGCTCCCTGATCCCGGTCGTGAGCAGCTGCTGGCCACAGGATTCGTGCGTATGAACCCGACCACTTCCGAGGGAGGCGCCATCCCCGAGGAATTTCAGGCCAAGAACAATTTCGACCGGACTGAAACATTCGGAACCGTGTTCCTCGGCATGACACTCAACTGCGCACGCTGCCACAATCACAAATACGATCCCATCTCCCAGAAGGAGTATTACAAACTGCTTGCGTTCTTCAACAGCACTGCCGAGCACTCCATGGATGGAAATTCATACACCTACGGACCAACCGTCCGGGTGCCGGAGAATCAGATGGCATGGAATCGGTGGGACCGCCTGGAGACCCGCCGCGACCGGGTGCTTGGGAATATCTTCTCCGATCAACAGCCCGACTGGGAAAGCGTCAAAGAGTATGCCGGTCAGCAGAAGCTTCCGGAGTTTTCAGACTGGATGATATCCTCCAGCGTCCCGGTTTCCGTGGCCGACACGGAATCCATTGAATGGAAGGAACTCAAGGGATTCCCGGGCCGTCGCGGGGAAGTGCTTCCCGATCAGGGCGAGGCAGTCTGGGTGTCCTTTAAAGCCAATACGGACAGAAGCCAGACTCTGTGGGTGGAATTCTCAACCGGCGTCGACAGCCGTGTTCTGGTTGACGGCCGGGAGATAAGGCACACTGCTCCGCACCTTGTCGATCACCGCGCCACTGTACTGCCGCTTGTCATTGAACCGGGCACCAGCCGAATTCAGGTCCAGATGACCGGGAACGGCCTCCAGACAAATCTGGAACTTCGATTCATCGATCCGTGGAAGGAGCTTGCTGAAGCCGGTGACTGGAACAAACTGGACGCCGATTCCCGGATGCTCCTGGCTGCCGACAGCACCGGTCCGCTGTGGAAATACGGGGAAGTCATATCCGCTGTTGAACTGGCCACGGACATTCAGACCAACAAGGCGAACTTCACCACCAGCCTGATTGCCAAAGAAAGGGACACCCCGAGAGAAACCCGGGTGCTCCAGCGCGGGGAATACAACCTGCCGATGGGTGACCCGCTCGAGCCGGATGTGCTTCAGGTTATGGGCGGTCTTCCGGCTGATGCGCCGCGCAACCGGCTTGGACTCGCCCGCTGGCTCACATCCCCTGAGCATCCTCTCGTCACAAGGGTGCTGGTCAACCAGCTTTGGCTCCGGGTTTTTGGAGAGGGGCTGGTCAGGACACCGGAGGACTTCGGCCGGCAGGGACAGCAGCCGACCCATCCGAAGCTCCTCGACTGGCTGGCTGTTGAATTTCAGGACAGTGGCTGGGATCTGAAGCACATGCTCAAGCTGATGGTCATGAGCCGCACTTTCCAGCAGGATTCTGAGCGGAGGACGGACATTATGGATCCGGAGAACCGCCTCTGGAGCCGCGGACCTTCATACCGGCTCGATGCCGAAGTGCTGAGAGACACCGCTCTCTGGGCCAGCGGTGCGCTGGACTGGCACATGGGCGGCGAAGGTATAAAGCCGTACCAGCCCGGCGGTATGTGGCTTGCCATGGCTCACCCTGCCAGCAACACCAAGCAGTACATCAGAGACAAAAACTGGAGACTCTACCGCCGCAGTCTGTATGTCTACTGGAAGCGCACCAGTCCTCATCCGATGATGACGCTCTTCGATGCTCCCAGCCGTGAGTCCAGCTGCATCCGCCGCTCGCGCACCAACACGCCTCTGCAGTCCCTCGGGCTTCTCAATGAGACCCAGCGGGTTGAGCTGGGTCGCGTGTTTGCCGAGAGAGTGATGCGCGAAGGCCGGAGTGACCAGGACAGGATGGACATGATGTTCCGTCTGCTCACCAGCCGGACGCCGAATGAACGGGAAAGGGAAGTCTGCAACAACCTCCTTGAATCCATGCGCAGCCGGTATGAAGGCGATGCGGATGCGGCTCATCAACTGGTTGCTGTCGGTGACTTCCCGCGTCCGGCCGGACTGAACCCGGTGGAACAGGCCGCATGGACCCAACTGGTCCTCACCGTGATGGCCAGCGATCTTTCAATCCTTCTTTACTAACCAGGAGACCGGTCTGACAGCAGAACCAGAATACAGAGCAGAGACATTGGAAAAGGAAAAAGCGTTATGACACCCGTAAGAGAGAGAGAATTGATGATGACCCGACGGCAGTTATTCGGACGGACTGCCCTCGGACTGGGGACCCTTGCCATGGCGGATGTGATGTCGCCATGGATGACAAGTGCCTCGGAGGACGCGATTGTTCGCGGGGGAATCCACCACGCCCCCAAAGCCAAGCGGGTTATCTATCTGTTCATGAGTGGCGGGCCGAGCCATCACGACCTTTGGGACTACAAACCGAAGATGCAGGACATGTTCGGGCAGCAGCTTCCTGATCACATCCGCAGCGGTCAGCGCATCACCGGGATGACCGCCAATCAGAAGAACGGTCTTCCCGTTGCCCCGAGTAAATACAAGTTCACACATCATGAGAACAACGACCGCGGTGTCTGGGTCAGTGAGCTGCTTCCCCATACCGCCACAGTGGTCAAGGACCTTTGTGTGATCCACACCGCTTTCACTGAAGCCATCAACCACGACCCGGCGATTACCTACATCCAGACAGGCAGTCAGGTCCCCGGACGCCCCAGTCTTGGTTCATGGCTGAGCTACGGCCTTGGCAGTCCGAACAAAAATCTCCCCGGTTATGTCGTCATGCATGCCAACAGCCGCCATGCCGAGCAGAGCCTCTTCGCCAGACTGTGGGGAACGGGCTTCATGCCCAGCGAACATCAGGGAATTCTTCTGCGCAGTCAGGGGGACCCGGTGCTCTACCTGAGCAATCCACCCGGTGTCAGTTCCCGTGACCGCCGCCGACAGCTCGATGCCCTGGCGTCACTGAATCAGGAAATGCACAGGCAGTTTGCTGATCCGGAGATTCTCTCGAGGATCAGACAGCATGAGATGGCCTATCGCATGCAGACCTCGGTTCCTGAGCTGATGGACCTGAGCACTGAAGGCGACGAGACCTTCGAACTCTACGGAGAAGAGGCCCGACAGCCCGGCAGCTTCGCCGCCTGCTGTCTCAATGCGCGACGGCTTGCCGAGCGGGGCGTAAGGAACATCCAGATTTTCCATCGGGGATGGGATGCCCATGGCAATCTCCCGAGAGAACACGAAGACCAGTGCCAGGATATCGATCAGGGATGCGCCGCCCTCATCAAGGACCTCAAGCGGCGGGGGATGCTGGACGAAACCCTCGTGGTATGGGGAGGGGAATTCGGCCGAACCGCCTACTGCCAGGGCGGACTGACCCGCGAAAATTACGGCCGTGATCACCACCCCCGGTGCTTCACCGTGTGGATGGCCGGTGGCGGAGTCAAACCCGGGATCACCTACGGCAGAACCGATGACTACGGATACAATATTACTGATGCCGATGGAAACACTCTGGATCCACAACCCACCAAGGAACACTGGACTCCCGGAACCATGCACATCCACGACCTCAACGCGACCATCCTCCACCTGATGGGGATCGATCACCGCAAACTGACCTATCGCTACCAGGGCCGTGATTTCCGTCTGACAGACATTCATGGCCATGTCATTCATGACATCCTGGCCTGATGTGATCTTAATTGAATTGAATCTGCGAGCGGCTGCCAGACGAATATAAATTCAAAGGCAGTCACCAGCCACGTGAGTTGGCCGCCCGGTCAGGAAACACTTTTCCGTGGGCGGCTTACTTATTCTCCGTCGCTCATCTCATGAGTGACGGGCTGGCTGACAGAGGTGCGAATTCAATGTCTATCCATGACTTCCATGTTCCAGATCACTCACAATAAAGTCAGACGCCACATGTGCGTCCACCCACTCATTACGCTTTCACTGCTGACCATGCTTCTTTTTTTCCAGTCCGAAGCGCATGCCGGGGATCCGCAATCCGGCCGGGTTCTCTTTAACGGCCGCTCGGAAGAAACGGTCAGCCGGTGCAGGGTCGTCAATGATGATGTCATGGGTGGACGATCCCGAAGCAGAGTCGGCATGAGTTCCGGCGGAATCATGCAGTTCAGCGGAGATCTTTCGCTGGAAAACAATGGGGGCTTTGCGTCATTCCGCATGCCGCTGGAGCAGCAGGGGCTCGACTCAATGAATACCATCGTTGCCAGAGTCAGAGGGGATGGCCGAACCTACAGGCTCAATTTATATGATAACACCGATCTGTCCGGAGTCTCCTTCCGCCAGTATTTCGAAACCAAAGCGGACCAATGGATTGAAGTCGAATTTCCGCTGAAGGCATTCACGGCCAGTTGGAGGGGCAGGGAGTTGCCTCAAATGAAACTGGATGAATCCAGAGTGAAAGGCATTGGCTTTCTTCTTGGGGACAAAAAGCCGGGACCATTCAGAATTGAAATTGACTGGGTGCGGCTGGCAAACAGGGAAGTGGCTGATTCAGGAGACAATTCAGATGATGAATCCTGATGCTGGCAGGAGGGTCGATGTATTCGAACGCCTTTGTGAGCGCAGCCGCACCGGTAAGCGGCACCGGGGACTTGGGAATTCGGTGCGGCTTGCAATACCGAATCATGATTGCGGCAGGCTATACTACACTGAGTAATTCAGCTTCGGGATTCCTCAATCCTGTGGGTAGAGGATGATCCGGTCGTGGACGAGAACCGCGAGATCATCCCTGCCGTCCTGATTGAAGTCGGCAACTGTGAATTCGCGCGGCTCGCCGCTGGCACCGGGGCCGCTCCGGAATGACTGTTTCTCAAAGACTTTCCAGTAGACTGCCGGTTCGAAATCAAGTTCAGGAGTCACCTTGGCGATTTCGATGTGATTCAGGTCTGCTTCAATGAAAATGAGGTCGGGCTGCCGGTCATTGTTCAGGTCACCAGTGATGAGGTCATAGAGTTTTCCGCGATTGATCCGGGTCTGGTATTGAGAGATTCGACTCAGCTGAAAGGCCTTTTCCTCGCGGGCCAGCCATGCCACAAAATTTGA
>JAUIAG010000472.1 GCA_030425355.1 Verrucomicrobiia bacterium | reverse complement strand
CGCTCCGCAATGGAATCCACCGAGCAGGAGGCCACCGAAGTCGAGTCTGATGCCTCAAAGGAAGGAGAAATCGGAAACAATGATACGGTGAACAACGGAGAGAACAGACAGGGTGTGGATCAGTGAGTATCGCCGGAAGATGGGCGATGGCCGGGATGGCTTGAATCCACAATTCTGGTCAGGCGTCTGGCGAGGATATGAGCCAGCTCGCTCATCCTTGCTGCCAGATGAGGATCAAGCATACGCTGGCAATTGAAATCCCAAAGTTCCAGCCAGAGGCTGAAGTGGCGGATCCGGAGCTGCGGAATCCGGAGGTGCGCTCCGGCAAAACCGCCTCGGTAGCGCGACGGGCCGCCAGTCTGCAGCGCCCAGAACTCCGTTATCTTCGCCATGTGGTCTTCCCAGTCGTCAATATGGGCATTGAAAATCGGTCCCAGTTCCCCGTGCTGGCGGACATCGGCATAAAACGGGCGGATCAGTTTCAGAATTCCCTGATGTCCACCAAGATGGTCGTAAAGTGGCCTTTCTGGACGTTCAATAATCACGTTTCTTTCAAAACCCTAACACATCCCCAAGGCAGTCCCAAGTCCTGTGGAGATGCCTGAATTTGTCCGCATTCTGGACATATGGACACAGGTTTACTGAGAATGCTGCATATTTTTTCTCCGGCTTTCGCTGGCTGAAACTTCCGCAACATCCTGGGCCTCGTGAATCTGGATGAATTCACGGTGGTGCGGATTGGAATCACTGTCCCGAATTTCCAGCAGCTGTCCTGAAACAGTTCATTCGGAGTGCCGATCCATTCCATGTCATCCGGAATCAATCATATCCACGACGAAAATGAAGATCATTGAATTTCTGCAACAGTTACTCTCGCCTCTTGGAGTAGTCTGGACGGTGCTGATAGCCGTGGCCGTCATGAGTTTCATGAAAAGGCAGCGGCTGATGGGTGTGATGTCGATGATGGCGGCTCTGATGCTGGCAATTGTCGGCAACATCCACTTTGCCGCACGGTATCTGGTGCACATGGAAAGTCCATACCCTCAGATCGATCTGAACTCAACGGCGTCTGTCAATTCAATCTCCTCTGCCGACGCGGTCGTCGTCATGAACTGGGCGGGTCCCGGCAGTGGAGAGAGTGTTCTGCCGGTTTCTTATGCTCATGGGGGCGAGCGGGTAATTCTCGGAGCTGAACTGATTGTCCGGGGCAAAGCGAAACACCTCGTCCTTCCGGATAATCACGATGATGTCCGCCATGAGACTCTGACGCCGGCGGACAAACACGATTTTCTTTCCGAGAGATTCGGGCTGACTGACCGCCAGGTAGTCAAGGTGCCCGCGGCGGATGACCTCTACCATCAGGCGATGGTTGTTTCCCGCATGGCGGAGATCCATCACTGGAAATCCGTCCACGTTGTCACGAGTGCTCTTGAAATGAATCGCGCGGTGTCTGTTTTCGAAAAGCTGGGAATCCGCGCCATCCCTGTCGCCTGCGAGTTCAGATCCATTGCAGAGTCTGGCGACGCCGGTGGTTTGCGAATCATCCCCGATTCGCGGGCCGTCGATATTTTCAGCTCAGTGATGAGCGAGAAGATGAAAATCCGCCGCTACAGAATGCGCGGTTGGATATAGATTCAAATTTCACTGGGCGGCCTGCAACTTCAAATCAGTCTATCCTTTCGTATTTTTGGATACCCGTGTGTGTGGGCCCCGTCTGACGTGCGTCATGATCGGGGCCTGCTTCTTTTTTTGCCGAGTCGCTGGAGCCGTGTTTCCGGCGAGGCCTCCCGGGAGATGGCTTCAGAAAACAGTCCAAGCACTTCCGAGCGGGACAACGTCCCGATAAGTTTTCGATGGCGGGAGTTGTTGACTACCGGATAGTCATTGATTGGGGTAGTCAGCAGGACCGGTAGCGCTTCCGACAGACGCAGCTCCGGTGTCAGGAACTTCGGTCCGGGCCGCATGATATCC
>JAUIAG010000145.1 GCA_030425355.1 Verrucomicrobiia bacterium | reverse complement strand
TGTAGTCGTAGAGCCCTGAACACACTCCCCGTCCCCGCCAGTCCCCTCCGGTGAGAACAGTGGAGATGTAATTGCAGCATCCGCCCTCAGGCAGCAGACTGGATTCGTGCCGGTGGACAAATGCCATGAATCCGGCCACCGCGGTTCCCGCCATCGCGACAATCACCGGCTGTGTTTTCAGCTGTGAAAAATACCGTCCGGGACCGGAAGCGCCATCCGCGTCCCTGTGCCTTTCCATGGGTGGATCCGATGTTCCACTCCGATATTTCAACGGCGGAATAAATTCATCGCCATGCCTGACCAGCAGCCGGAAGACTCCTTCCCGCACAGATGGATCACCCCAGCTCCCGATTCGTATGTTCAGTGATGGATTCACTTCCATGGTCCTGACCGAGCCCGGAGCCACCCGGGTGTTCAACCTCCACGCCGGATACCCGCTGCCGGGCAAGTGATACCCCACGGCGGAAAAATGCCTCCGACTTTGACGAATACAACAACCTTTCGACACCAACCAGCCCGAGAATGGTCAACACACCAAGGGTGGCATGCCACGATGGGAAAACCATGACCGGAGGGGATTCGGCATTGGTGCTGGCCTCTGATGGTGATTGAAGCAGACCAAGAGCCGTCAACAACGCATAACCCATGGCCACAAAAAGAATGAGTCGAAGGAATGCCCGGCAGAATGGCCGGCCGAAGATGAGGCCGATGCCAAGCGGCAGGAGGATCGCACCCGGTTGCGGTGTGGCCCCGGCGCGCGACAACTCCTGATAATTCCCCGCCATGGCGAAAAATCCCGAGAGCGTGAACAGCACTCCGGTCACAAGAAGGATTTTGGGCTTTTCGTCGGGAACCAGATGGGTGCGCCTGACAAGAACCAGGATGACGCCGATCGGGAGCAGAAAGCCCGCCGGATTCCACTGGATGTGCTTCTCCTGCACCGATGCATAGAGACTCCACGCGGACAGCGCCCCCAGCAGACAGCACACCGAGCCGATAAGCAGAATTCTTTTAGGAAGCAGATCCATGATTTGATTGCATACAATCGACCGGTAGCCGAGGGAATCCATCATAGCCTGAATGACATGACACGGGAACCCCTCAGACAGGAATCAACAAAGGATTTCCACGCCGGTTCAGAGGATTAAAAGGCCCTGACCTCACGGCGGAGGACAGGGCCTGTGCTGAGAAAAGGTTGGGAAAACTGTAACGCTCAGGGCCTTACTTTTTGCGCGCTGCAATGACTTCTTCAGCGACGTTGTTCGGGCAGTCAGCGTAGTGGGAGAATTCCATGGAGAACTGTCCACGCCCCGAGGTCATGGACCGCAGGTCGCCGATGTAACCGAACATTTCACTGAGGGGCGCTTCAGCTTTGATGCGGACGCCGGTCGGACCGGACTCCTGTCCCTGGACCATGCCACGGCGACGGCTGATGTCACCAATCACATCACCGACGTGCTCATCGGGGGTGAAGACATCGAGCTTCATGATCGGCTCAAGAATCTTTGGACCGGCTTTGGGGATGCTCTGGCGGTAAGCGGCCTTGGCGGCGATTTCAAAGGCAATGGCCGAGGAGTCCACCGCGTGATAGGCACCGTCCAGAAGCGTCACCTTGACATCCACACATGGATACTTGGCAAGAACCCCCTGATCGCAGGAAAGCCTGAAGCCCTTTTCAATTGCAGGCCAGTATTCCTTGGGAACGTTTCCTCCGACGACCTTGGATTCGAATGAAAATCCGGAGCCGGGTTCACCTGGTTCGATGGTGTAGTCAATTTTACCAAACTGACCGGATCCACCACTCTGCTTCTTGTGGGTGTATGAGTCCTGAATTCTCTTGGAAATTGTTTCGCGATAGGCGACCTGAGGCTTTCCGACGATGACTTCCACACCGTGAGTCCGCTTGAGAATGTCCACCTTGATATCCAGGTGAAGCTCGCCCATCCCCTTGAGGATGGTCTCGCCCGATTCTTCATCGGTCTCGACTCGGAATGATGGGTCCTCGGCAACCATCTTGCCAAGGGCGTTGGCCAGCTTGTCGACGTGGCCCTTGTCCTTGGCGGCGATCGCGATGGAGATAACCGGATCGGGGAACACCATCGGTTCCAGCGTGGCCGGATCGTCCGGATCAGCAAGGGTGTGTCCGGTCTGGGTGTTCTTCATACCGAGCAGCGCGACGATGTCACCGGCGGATGCCGAGTCGATTTCCTCGCGGCTGTTGGCATGCATCATCACAATACGGCTGATCCGCTCCTCCTTGCCAGTGAAGGTGTTGAGGATGTTCTGGCCCTTCTGCATCCTGCCGGAGTACAGCCGCACGAAAGTAAGAGCGCCGTAACGGTCATCCATGATCTTGAATGCCAGTGAACGAAGCGGCTTGTCCGGATCCACAATGGCGAACTGGCCCGTCTCATTCCCTTCGAGATCGACCTCGGGCTGCGGCTTCACTTCCGTCGGGTCAGGGAGGTAGTCGACAACCGCGTCAAGCACCAGCTGCACCCCTTTGTTCTTGAAGGATGAACCGCAGTATGTCGGGAAGAAATCCAGATTGATGGTGCCCTTGCGGATACACCTCTTGAGAGTCTCAATGTCAGGCTCCTGGCCTTCGAGATAGGCCATCATCACTTCTTCATCGGTCTCGACTGCGGTCTCGATCAGTTCCGCACGGTACTGTTCGACATCGTCCTTCATGTCATCGGGCACTTCACCGATGGTGTAGTTCATCGGATCGCCAGAGTCATCCCACACCCATGACTTGCGGGTGAGCAGGTCGACGACGCCTTTAAAATTCTCCTGCTTGCCGATCGGCAGCACCATCACCAGGGGCTTCGCGGCAAGGATACGCTTGACCTGATCCACCACCCGGAAGAAATCCGCTCCAACCCTGTCGAGCTTGTTGACATAAATAATCCGGGCAACCTCGGAATCGTTGGCATACCGCCAGTTGGTCTCAGACTGAGGCTCAACCCCTCCTGAACCACAAAAAACACCGACGCCGCCATCCAGCACTTTCAGTGATCGATAAACCTCAATGGTGAAGTCAACGTGTCCCGGGGTATCAATGATGTTCAGACGGTGATCCTTCCAGAAACAGGTCGTCGCTGCGGACTGGATGGTAATACCACGTTCTTTCTCCTGGTCCATGAAGTCGGTGGTGGCGGCTCCATCATGCACTTCACCCAGCTTGTGGATCTTGCCGGTGAGTTTGAGAATCCGTTCAGTCGTGGTAGTCTTTCCAGCATCCACGTGGGCAAAGATACCGATATTCCTGTATCGGGAGAGGTCTGTCATCTTCTACTTTCTTTTATCTTCTCTCAGCGATCGATTTCGCTCAGACCGAATATTGCTAGACAAGAATTTTGTTTTGGCAATATCAGATTCACTTTTTCAGGGGTTTTTTTCAACATTTGGATGAAAAAACCGCACGGAAGCGACATCCGGTCGCGGCGGGAGGCGCATGCCCTGACGATTCGGACTTGCACCGCCCCGGAACGATTCGTTTGATCGCAATATGACAACGCTGGAAGCGATTCTTTCCCGAAGAACTTTGAAGGTGCTGGTGGACCCGGACAACCCGTGGCCGCCGGAGGACATCCCCGATGAATACCTCAAGGAATTCCTTCTGGCCGCGGAAATGGCGCCATTTCACTATCCCTGCCACCGCTCTCATCGGGAGGGAAGTGTAATGAACTCGATTGTGCCGTGGCGGTTTTACGGGATGAACAGCAGTTCATGCCGCAGTCTTCTTTCCTGGATCCGGAAACAAGGCATTGATTCAGGCAAAATTGCCGGGATGCTGGCGGCGGCGGGCAATATGCAGCTGGTGACCTGGCTGCCGGGCCCACCGGCGACCGGAGGCAGCGACCGCCTCTTCGAGCCCAGTCTGGAGAACATGGAACACATCGCCGCCACCTCGGCAGCCATCCAGAACCTCCTCATCGCCGCCACGGCACGGGATATCCCATCCTACTGGTCCTCGGGAGGCATTCTGCGGGAAGATCCGGTCCGTCAGCTCATTGGCATCCCGTCACAGGAGATTCTCCTGGGGGCCATCTTCCTGTTTCCGGCAAAAGACCGCTTTCCCGGGCGGCCCATGGAGACCATCGACGGGAAGCTCCGCTCGCAGAAAGGCCCCCAGAGCGGGTGGTCGCGCGGGCTTGAACTGGATTCAACCATCATGGATGCCGGCTGAGGCCGCTCCGGGGCACCGCAAAGCGCGCAGACGGAATAGCCGTTCAAGTGATGATCTGCGTGCTGGTAAATCCCGACCGGTTGATCTTTAATGGCTCGACTCATTATGAAAAGGAATCTGATACTCAATGCACTGGTCGGGTGTCTGGCAGCAATGACCGCCGGGGCCGCCGATGAACCGACAGTTATCAATCCAGGCAACTGGAGAACCCCTCCATCGGATGCCGTCATTCTCTTTGACGGCTCAAGCCTCGACAAATGGAAGGGCAATGACGACAAACCGGCTCCATGGAACCTGGTTGATGACCGTGCGATGGAAGTGGCGCCGGGCAAAGGCGGCATCACCACCAGGGATGAGTTCGGGAGCTTCCAGCTCCATATCGAGTGGGCATCTCCCGCAGAAGTGAAAGGTGAAGGCCAGGGGCGCGGCAATTCCGGCGTCTACCTTCATGGACGCTATGAAGTCCAGGTCCTCGACTCATGGAACAACAAGACATACCCCGATGGACAGGCAGGCGCGCTTTACAGCATCGCACCGCCCCTCGTCAACGCATCGCGGAAACCCGGTGAATGGCAGTCCTACGACATCATTTTCAATGCCCCCGAATCCATGGAGGGCGGAACCCAGAAACCAGCCACTGTCACTGTCCTGCACAACGGTGTGCTCATCCAGAATCACGTGGCCGTCAACCGCGCCACCACCGCCTCACCGCTCAAAGGGCTGCCTGAAAAGGGCCCCATCCACCTCCAGGATCACGGCAACCCGGTGCGATATCGCAATATCTGGCTCCGCCCACTCAACTGATCCGGAAACGAATCCACCGAATCTCATACGCCAGGACCGGCCACAGCCATTGAGGCGGCCGGTCCGTTTTATTTTTCAGGTTAACAATTTCCGCTCCGGCGGCCCGGTGTGAATCATTCATTTGTCTGTATCCGGTAAATCGACCGGCCATCAATTTCACAGAAAACCGGCCCCGGATCCGGTGTGCGGATGACTGACAGCCCCAGTTCAGATGTGCCGAAGTCAAACTCACCGTCAACCTCCAGGTCGGTCCTCGCAATCTTCATCTTCCGATCACTGCCGTATTTCCACCGGCTTGAAAAGTAATGAAATTCGTCATCACTTCCCTCGTAAAAATACCCCAGAAATGTCGGTGATGAGTTGATGGCGAAGACACTATCCAGATCGGGTTTCGCGACCTGCACATACTCATTACTGCAGCCGGTGAGTATCAGGAAAGCCAGCAGGGTTGATAAGAAAGCAGAATTTTTCATCTTATTGAATTGATTGATGTGTGACAGGCTCGATGACCGGGTCCATCTGCGGAACCGATCGGCAACAGCTCATTCCCGAGGGGTGAACCGGAACCGGAGATTGTTCACACTGCCATCCCGGTGCTGATGGTTCAAGGCCCGGGATCGAAGCATGGCATTCATCGCCTCTGGATGACCGCCCGCTGATTACCTTCGTCCCTCTCCATGAGGCCCCGCCGAACTTGTGGAAATGCAGGGAAAAGCAACATAATCGATCCATCCTGCATGACGACAGGACCCCGAATTCCTGATTCTTCTCCCTGTGTTGCTCCGGGATCCCTTCAAAAAACGGTCCCGCTCCACCACTTCCACTTCAGCAGGCAGTTCACGTTCCCTTCGACAACAGCCACCATAGATTAATGGATTTGACACACTGCCGTCACTTCGCCGGATTAAGAGGAGAGTTCAATTCAACACATATCTCCGAACCAGAGAAAAAGGAAATCAAATGACAGATAGCAAATCATTCAGGGTCAGTGACGCCTCGATTCGTGACATACCATGGGCTGTGGCGGCATTTTTTATCCTTTCCATATTTTCGATCGCCCTTGGCATTCTGGCGGGAAAACTGCCCGATTTCTGGAGAGGTGTTCTGCTCGGTTCGGGTGGCGGCCTGATTGCCGCGTTCTTCCTCCTCAGGCCTGCACCCGGGAAGATCGACATCGGATCGCTACCGCAGCCATCCGACAGAGTAATGGCAATATGTCGTGATTCCGGATCTTCCTTTGTTGAGGCAGTGAAGGCCTACCGCGAAGAATCAGGTGTGGGACTGTCCGAATCAACAGCCGTGCTTCGTCATTATCAGAGTCAGGTCAAAAAGACTTCTGAGTAAGTCCCGAACAAGCCTTGAAAATCTGCAGGCGGGGGGCGACATATCTGAAACATGGAGATTGTCATGACCTGCAATTCCTCAGAAGCTGTTCTCACCGCTTTCACGGTGAAGTATTAAAACACACAGAAAAGGTCGGAAGGTCTGATTATGGATTCAAAAAATTCGGGGCGTGCGGGACAGGATGGCAAGCCGGTCAGGCGGTTGATCCGCGACCTGTTGAAGGGCCTGATGGGTGAGGCGGTGGTTTTCCTGAAGTGGGCGCTGTGCGCCGCCGTCCCCGGTGCCATGATAGCGGGCGGTGCCGGTTTATGGTTATTCGGCACCACGGGCTTTGCTTATGGCGCACTGGGTGGTGCCATTGCCGGCGGCATAATCGGAATCGTTATCTATTATCAGTTCACCTCGATCTGAAAATTCTTCAATGCTCCCGACGCCCGACATGACTCACCCGGGAAATCAACTTCCAGCATTCACTGCGTCTGTTCATTGATCTCATAGATGCTGAGTATTGAGGAAACGGGAACAACTCTTGTTCCCTTGTTGCTGGTCTCAAGCACAACCCAGTCGGCTGAGGCTCTTAACAACTTCCCCCGCAGCGCGAGCTTTCCGGAGATCCCGCTTTCCACAGTGTCTGAACCAATACCCGCTTCCGTCGCCATGGCATAGCCCAGAGCGTCTCTGCGGAATATCAGATAACACTCCTTACCGCCAAGCTCCGGCAGTGCATTGTAATTCCGTCCCGTCGCGGAGGAATCAGGAGGCTGGCACCCCGCCAGGAGGAGTCCAAGTAAGAAGGAGGCTGTCATCAGGATCTTCATTCGGCGTCCACCATAGGGACCAGCTCACCCCTGTGCGAGTTTGAAAAAGGCAGAGTCACCAGGCCCTTCTGCCACGTTGATGGAATCCCCACTGAAACAGCAGCTGATCAATGATGAGAACTCTCATCCCGTTGAAAATCCCAGGACCGGGATGGTACGAAAAAGCCGGCATAAGCCGGCTGGTTCGGATTTAACTTGAACAACTATCTTTCTACTTTTTGGCTTTGTGATGATCCGGAGAGCGCAATGCCCGCCGGAAAATTGATTTGTCCATGGTGGTGATCATCCCCGCGGCAAATGTCCATGGCTGTCCGGGGAAATGAGTCCCCTCAGAATGCCCCCGGTTTCAGGACATCGACGTCCTCGACGCAGGTCGTGACGCGGTGCGGCCCATCCGCCTTTTCCTTCAGGAAATCGAGGATCGGCTCGGCTATCGGACGGGTGACTATGGTCTCGATGCGGTATTGTGGATGGCCATCCACTGCCTGACCGCTCAATCCGGTTTTACCCCGGCCGCGACATTCTGTGAGGGTATATCCGGAGGCACCGAGGTCCATGAATTTCTGACAGATTTCGGATTCAAGAGCATGGGGGGCGAAGACTGTGATCCGGCGCATTGGCCGTGACTGGCGCCGCCGTGCGGAGTGCTCGTGATCAGAAAGCGGCGTGTGCACCTCAAGCCCGCCAAGTGTCAGTTTCAGTCCGGACCGCTGGAAATCATCCTCCAGCTCGTGAAGCTTCTCCATGGTGCTGTGATCTACGAACGGGCAGGCACTCAGATCCAGATGCACATTCTTCTGCTGAATGAGTCCGGCGTCGACCAGTTTGTTGCGGAAACTGATCCAGTTGGAGAAGACCGCCGGTTTGGTGGGAGTGATACGGACTGATTCCCGGTCAACTTCCTCGACCGTGAGGAAGGTCCTGAAGAGGGAATCCACAGGGACCCCGTTGAGAAGATGGATGGCAATCTTTACGCCGATCCCGATGACGATACCAATCAGGAGGTCGGTTGCCAGCACACCGATGAGAGTGGCGGCGAAAATCAGCAGCTGCTCCGGACCGATGGCGTAGACGTGTTTGAACTCCCTTGGGTGGGCAAGGCGGAAGCCCGTGAAAATCAGCATGGAAGCCAGGGCCGCGAGGGGAATCCGGTGCAGCACCGTCGGGATCAGTGCAACGCATACCAGCAGAAAGAACCCGTGCCACATGTTGGCGTACCGGGTCCGGGCACCATTGTCGATGTTGGCCCGGCTGCGGACAATTTCGGAGATCATGGGAAGCCCGCCCACAAGCGATGCAACGAGGTTGCCGGCACCGACTGCCATGATATCGCGGTCCATATTGGTCTTCCTCTTCCACGGATCGATCACGTCCACCGCCTTGGCCGACAGCACCGATTCAAGTGTCCCGATAATGAAGAACATCAATGTCCACTTGATTGCCTCCACCAGATGAGCTCCACGGAAGGCGCTGAAGTCCGGCAGCGTTACAAAATCAAACATCCCGAACACGCGGTCCGGCATGGTCACGAGATACTTCTCCCCCACTTCATACCGGTGACCATGAAAGGAGTAGGAATGATCATGCAGCAGATCAAAGCCCATGCCGATTGGAACGGTGACCAGGAGGACAATCAGCGGTGAGGGAACAACCTTGAGAAAGGTCAGCTTTTTCTGAACCAGAGGCCATGTGAACATGATTACCAGTCCGACAAGACCGATGAGCGCGATTTCCGGATTGAGGTGTGCGAAGTAATGAGGCATTTCCTTCAGCATCTCCAGTGGTTCCCCCCTGCCTTCAACGCCCAGGGCGACGGGAATCTGTTTGATGATGATGATGACGCCGATGGCGGCAAGCATGCCGTGCACAGCCGAAAGGGGGAAAAACTCGCCAAGGATCCCGCCCTTTCTCAGCCCGAAGAGGATCTGAAGCACCGCCGCAGCTGAACACACCGCAAGCGCCATGCGGTATGCCTGCATGTCCACCGGAGAAAATCCGCCCAGCGCGCCATCCCCGCCGAAGCTTTCCACACAACCGGCCACAATCACAATCAGCCCGGCTGCAGGACCTTTGATTGTCAGTTCCGAGTTACTGAGAAAAGTGGCGGTGAATGCACCCACGATGGCGGTGAATATCCCGGCGATGGCCGGGAACCCCGACGCCAGTGCAATGCCAAGGCAGAGTGGCAGCGCAATGAGAAAAACCAGGAATCCCGATGTGAGATCGGATTTGAGATACTGAGTAAAGCCCTTGGCATTGCCAATCGGCCTCTCGGAAGATAGTGCTGGGGATTGAGTTTTCATTCTGGAGGATCTCTGGAAAACGAAATGATTTATTGCATGAAACTGAATCGATTGGCCTGACATCGGGTTGTAACGGACCGGCCCTTTTCAGGAAGTGATTCTGCGGAGTGAGGTGGAATGTGCATGGACGGATTCTGGTTCAGTGACTGTGGTGGCCGGATTCGGGAGTGGTCTGCTGATGGATCAGCTGCATGAGTTCCTCACCGGCGTGAAGTCTGGAATGGACGATCAGGTCGGGAAGGAATCCGAAGACGAGGATGAGCAGACTCAGCGCCAGCAGGGCAATGCGTTCATTGAGACGCGCCTGGAGTGAAAGTCCGGCCATGTGCTGTGGGCCGCTGAACAGTCGGAAATATCCACGGAGTACAGCGATGCCATTCAGTGCGGTTGAAACCGCGATGATTGTGCCGATCCACGGGTAGGAGGTCGCCAGGCTTTCCAGCAACAGTTCGATGCCGGCGAAGCCGACCGTGCCGGGAAAGCCGACACTGGCCAGCCCGGTGATCAGAAAGAACATGGCAAGATGGGGAGTCTGCTCGTATAGACCGTGATAACGGTCGAGGGACAGGCGACCGACACGGGATTCAAGACCGCGAATGGTCATGCCGAATCCTGTCATCGAAACCGTAACCGCGATCCACATGCACAGCCCGGCGGTCATGCCGAGGCTGGTATAGGCCACGAACCCGAGAAGGGCATGGCTGGAAAGGCTGTTGAGAAGACTGGAGTAATACTTTCTGGCGTCCTGCCTGACGATGGCCATCCCGGCACAGAAAAAGGCATTGGCCATGAGGACGTATCCGACCAGATGCAGGGCCCCTTCCGATGCCACGGGCATCAGCAGCCGGATGAGGGTGTAGGCGCCAGTTACGGGAACAAGATAGAGAATTCCGCTCCCGAATGAGGATTTATCGATGAGATCTGTGACCCATCCCTGAAACGGCAGACATCCACAGCGTATCAGAACTCCGATACTCATGATGAAAACGCCAGTCCGATATCCGGCAGTGCCGCGTTCAGTGACGCTGAGATAGAACCACGCGCCGGCCATCAGTATAAGCGAAAGTCCCATATGGAGAACAAACACACGGGAGGACTTTTTACGGGAACGGAGTTCAAGGACCGGTGGAACCACCATCAGCGCCAGCAGAACAAGCAGAACTCTATCATCGGTGAATATGAACATGCCTGTCGCCAGGGACTGACTGAAAAGAGTGGAGGCCATCGGCACACGCCTGAACTTGGTCTGCTGCGTGGATAAGGGAACCAGAAGCGAAACCAGTGCGACCAGAGGCATCATGACCACGCCGGTGCCATCCAGCCCGACAGGCCCGGGCGGCTCAGCACCGAAATTCCCGGCAGAAACCACACTTGCCAGAATGGAAATAATAACCGCCAGAGCCGCAAAGCCCAGATGCATGGATCTGGCACGTGAGCGCTCCACCGCAGCCATGCGGACCAGGAGCAGACTCCCGGCAAGAGGGATCAGAAAAGCAAGGATGAGAAAAATAACAGCTATGGACATGGTCAGTTCAGGTCAGATCAGATCTTTGGCAGGGTGGCCATCAGGAATTTCACTTCAGTGCGGATGGGTCTTTCAGGTGCGGGGTCGATGATTGCCATTGATCCAGTCAGCCATGGAGTTCTCGATTCGTTCGCAGAAACGGAAGAATCCAACGAATGGGCGGACTATGAACTGGTCGAGGGCCTGGTCGAGAAATGACCGTTCGATAGCGAGGCGGTAGAGAGCCTTTCGGACACCGTCTGGAATGAGCCGCTGGTTCCAGCTGCCGTCAGCCTGGTCCAGCCTTCCACCGATGGCATTTTCAATGGTGCGGTAGTCATGGAGGAGATTCGGTGCCCGCAGCAGCTGCAGAGTGCGGAGGAATGTATGGCCGATCAGATGCACCAGGGCAATCCAGCGGAGTCCGAGTCCGATTTCGGTGAATATGATGCCAACCTGCGTGAGGGAGGAAAATGCCAGTGCGGATTTTATGTCGGTCTGCACGCGGCTGCTGAGAGCCGCCATGAAGGCGGTTGCCAGTCCGGCCACGACCAGAAGCCATGGCAGGACACTGTTGACCGCAAGTATTGGACAAATTCGCAGGAAAAGATAGGCGCCGAGGTGAACCGACAAGGCACCGTAGAAAATGGCACTGGACGGAGTCGGCCCTTCCATGGCGCGGGGCAGCCATCCGGAGAAGGGAATGAGTCCGGATTTTCCGGCCGCGGCCACGAGGAAGAGGATACCGACAAGGAGGGCCTGTCCGGGGGTGATGGATGCGACGCCGTCGGGCCAGTTGCCACCATGGATGCCGGTGATGTTCTGCAGATCCCCCTCACCCGTGAGGTGATGGAGGTAGAGAGCCCCGACCAGGAAAGCGGCATCCGAGATGCGGTAGATACACCAGATCCGCAAACCGTTCTTTACGGGTGAGGGGCGTTCGTGGAAGAAGGCCACCAGCATGGCGGATGAGAGGCCCACCAGTTCCCAACCGACAAAAAGGACTTCAATAGTGGCGGCGAGAGCACTCAGGATCATGCCGAAGGTGAAAATGGCATAACACATGAAGAACCGGCCATAGCCGCGATCGCGGTGGAGATACCGGCTGCTGAAGACGGAGACCAGTCCGCAGAGGATGTAGGAAGCCACGGCAAAGGCCAGGGACAGGGCATCGAAGATGAACTTGAAGCGAAAGTGAAAATGCTGTTCCCGGAGGGTGATCCAGTTCCCGAGCTCAAGTGTGGCGGTCTGGTGACCCTGGAGGATAAAGGACCCGGTGACATAGACTATCGCCGCAAGGCCGATGGCGGTGGACCAGGCTGTGAGGCGGTTGGTCAGGGTCTCGTGCAGCCGAAGCCCGGAAAGGGATGCCAGGCCGGTCACTGCCAGCAGAATCGCCGGACTCAGCAGTGAGAGGCAGGCCATCAGCCCGGTAAAAGCGTCAGGGAAGCTTGCGAGGTTCATACGGTCCTCCCTGTCAACGCGGATTCAGGGACGATGGTGGCGAATTCCAGATGCTCACGCCATCCGCGATACCATGCCATCGACGACCCGGCAGTCCTGATCGGCGTCCCAAGGACCTCCTGCTTCGCGAATCGTCCATCCTCAAAGTAGTGAATCATCCGTTCCTCGGGATCCCATGTGGCCACCTGCACCCACGAGCCGCGGACAAGTGTCGCCAGCGGCGGATTGCGGTCGAGGATGGCGGTCATTTTCTCGGGAGTGGTTTCAATGACGAAGAGGAGCCGCACCGGTTCGTGAATTTCGACCATCTGCCATGGCAGGCCAGTGCGGAGATCGGACTGTGCGCCGTTCATGACGCCAAGCAGAGAAGTGATGTTGTGAGGCAGCTTGGTGCCGCACCCGTAGCCGGTGGGATCGACATAGGAGAAAAAATATTCGAGGTTGATGCCGCCGCAGACCGGAATGACAGCCTGGAGGATTCGGGTGAGGATTGCACAGTCGTCGGTATCCTGTTTCGGATCGTAACTCTGCAGGAAGGCCCGACGGTCGAGGAAAA
>JAUIAG010000471.1 GCA_030425355.1 Verrucomicrobiia bacterium | reverse complement strand
CGAGGTGTGCGACCGCATCCGCCAGATGAAGGAGAGCGGCAAGGTCCGACCCGACGCTTCCCTTGGCATTATCCGCAAGCAGGAGGTGGCCGATCGCCTGAAGGAGGCCGGTCTCGAATGCTACGGCCACAATCTTGAGTCATCCCGACGCTTTTTCGGCAATCACTGCACCACCCATTCCTTCGAAGACCGCATCCAGACCATCCACTACCTGAAAAAGGCGGGGATAAAGATCTGCTCGGGTGGTATCATCGGCATGGGCGAAAGCGCCGAGGACCGCTGTGACCTCGCCATGGAGTTGCGTGCCATCGGTGCCAGTGTCGTTCCCATCAACATCCTCAATCCCATCAAGGGCACGCCTTTCGAGAATGTTGCCCCGCTGCAGCCTCTGGAGATTCTCAAGACCATCGCCTGCTTCCGCTTCATCCTTCCCAGAAAGGAAATCATGGTTGCCGGAGGACGCACCATGAACCTCCGCGATATGCAAAGCATGATCTTCGCCGCCGGTGCCAGCGCCCTCATGGTCGGAAATTACCTCACCACCCTCAACCAGCCTGTCGAAAAGGACCTCCAGATGATCCGGGATCTCGGCCTCGACCCCTGCTGGGATGGACACGATTTTGACGATGAGGACGAATCGGCTGCTGTTAACGCCGGGGAGTGCGGCGATTCCTGTGGCTGCCATATTTCCGCCTGAAATGCGTCACCGGACCCGGTCCGGCAATCCGCGCTCCTTCCGATGGAAGCAATGACCGGCACAAAACAGCAGCAGAAGTATTCATTGACTGCCTGAGGAGACAGATGAAGTGGTCGGGCCTGAATCGCACGAGAAAAGGTTATGCCGGCGAGTTACTGGATGTGGATGCCTTCCTCGCTGACATCGCCAGCATCCCTTCACTCAGGCCCGAATGGGAACTCCACTGGCTTTCGGACACCGACACCGGCGTGTCCATTCCGGTTCTGACCAGTGGAGAATGGAAAAGCGGCGGACTCTATCTCTCGGCGGGCATCCACGGCGATGAACCCGCATCACCTCTCGCCGCGCTCAAATTCCTCCGCGAATTCCCGCTGCCGCCGGACTTCTCCTGCCTGGCATTTCCTCTTATCAACCCGACCGGGATGAGGCTTGGAACCCGCGACAATGACCGTGGATCCGACCTGAACCGCGAATTCAATAACCCCAGATCGTGGGAGGTCAAAGCAGTGCTTTCCATCCTCGAACAGTGCGGACGCTTTGATCAGGCGGTCTTTCTGCACGAGGACTGGGAGGCACAGGGCTTCTACCTCTACCAGCTGCACAGGCAGGGGGATGCCTGTGGGCGTGGCGCCGCTCTCCTCGACTGGTTCCGCTCCCAGACCAATCCATCCATTCCCATTGATGAAAGTCCCGTCATCGACGAACGGGACAATGACCGCGGCCTGATCGACACGGCTTTTGAAGAACACCTCGACCGCCCGGAATGGCCCGAGGCATTCTTCCTCAACGCCCATCATACCGACATCACCTACACCCTCGAGTCCCCCTCCGATCTCGACCTCCCGTCCCGGGTGGAAATCCTAAGCACAGCCCTCGCCTTCCTCATAGAATCCTGACCGGTTCACTCGTTCCCGTGAGCTCCCGCGCCGAATTGCCGGCTGGCCTTCCCGGGATCGCCGGCGTCCCCGCCGGCCTGTTCCGCAGCTCAATAGCTCTTAGGCCTTGGTGCCAGGCACCAAGGCCCGCCAGCAAATCGGAGGGGCAACGCCCCGGCTTACGGCAGCCTGGGGCAACGCCCCAGGAAAGGCAGAACACCCGAAAGTCGAGCCCTGAAGGGGCGGGTAAAACGCGGGCAGACCAATCCCAAAGGAGGGACAGTGCGGGACGATGCCTATGCCTCTGGCACCCCTGCCGGGGTGCGGTTGATTGTTGTGGGGCTTAATACCGGTGGTGTCGCTCGTGCCTCGCTCAACCACCGGCTATGAATCTTCGATCCCTCCGGGATCGTT
>JAUIAG010000144.1 GCA_030425355.1 Verrucomicrobiia bacterium | reverse complement strand
TTCGATGATGACATCCCCGGCCTTGAGACCGGCTGTGTCCGCCGGACCGCCTTCGGTGACACCGGTCAGCCGCAGTCCTTCAATTTCAGCAGCGTAATCAGGGATGGTCCCGAGGTAGATACGGAGGGTGTCGCGGCTTCCGGCGTCCTGGGCGACGCTGGACCATTCTGCATAGGGCAGGGCGTTCTCCGGATCGGTCAGTGCCTCGATGATGGCGGTGGCGAAGGCGGATATCTCCTGCAGCCCTTCATAATTCAGGGTTTCGGGGTCATCCGATGGGCGGTGGTAATCATCGTGGCTTCCGGTGAAGAATGACAGCACCGGGATGTCATTTGGATAAATGGAGGTGGTGTCGGTGGGCAGATAGGGATCGTCCTGAAGCTGCAGATCAAGACCGGCAAGGATGTTGGCCTTTTCAAGGTATCCGCGCCATTCCGGGGACGATCCAAGTCCCTGCATCATCAGTTTGTAATCCCGCATGCGGCCGACCATATCAAAATTGAGGTATGCCTTGATTGTCTCGAGTGGCATGGGTGGTTCAGCGGCGAAGCGGGCCGAGCCGAGCAGTCCGAGTTCCTCACCGCCCCAGAAGGCAAGAACGACGGGTGCCTTGAGAGCGGCGGCATTGGCCGGATCTGCATAATAGTCAGCCAGTTCCAGCAGCAGGGAGACTCCGGATGCATTGTCGTCGGCGCCGTTGTGGATCTCTCCCGCATCCTCGCTGGTCTGACGGGATCCGCCGGAATTGCCTCTTCCCAGATGATCGTAGTGGGCGCCGAGGAGGATGCGTGTGCGCTTTGCGGACTCCGCAGCATCGGAGGAATTTTCTGTTGCCTGAGCGGGATTGATTACGGCGATGATATTCCGGTCGGTGTATTTCCGGCGTTTCAGGTCGAGGTTCATGGAAACGCGCAAACCGGGGATGACAAAGCCGTTTTCGGCGTGGGGGTTCTCTGAATCGAGGCCCGACTGGAGTTCCTCGAGGGACTTGCCGTGGTTCTTCAGGATCAGGTCCGCCGCTTCGAGTGAGATGGACGCCGCGAGGATCCCGGATCCGGAGAGGCTCCCGTCGTCGGAGAGACCAATAAGTTTTCCGGCACCCGGCGAATTCGGTCCGGTGACGACGAGGATGCCGGCAGCACCGCGCTGCCGGGCGATGAGGGCCTTGTAGCGGAGCCCCGAGTAGCGGTTGAGTTCAGCCCGGCGTTCACTGGATACAGCTTCCGGCACATACCGGAGGAGCAGCACGATCTTGCCGCTCACATCGGCCCCGGCATAGGGATCGAGAGTAATCCCACCCTCGGACGGCAGGGCAAGGCCATAGCCGCCGAAAACAACTTCCGCCTCGAGGTCGCCGCTGGAGGAAAATGGCAGCGGTCTGAAGTCCTTATCCATAGCAGGTTCCCATGTGATGGTGGTGCCGTCGCCTCCGGTCGTGGTGATGGACAGGGATGTCTTCTCCTCGACGATGTCGACACCGCGGGTGAATTCATATTCCTGGTAGAAACCGCTTTCCGGCAACGGAGTGGCACCGGCCTGTTCCAGCCGGCCGCGGATGTAATCGGCGGCCATTTCCGCACCGGGTGAACCGGCAAGGCGGCCCTCCATGGCGTCACTGGCGAGAGTGGCGACGCTGGTTTTCAGGTCGTCGATGGAGATCACGCTCGAGAAATTTGAGACCTTCGGGGAGTTTTCGACGGCCTCGAGGGCGGCCTTGTGGTCCCAATTCGCGAAGAAGATCTGGGATTTTCCTGTGGACGTGCGGTTGCAGGTCCATGCCAGTTTCGTTCCGTCGGGAGAGAAGACGGGGAGTCCGTCGAATCCGTTTGCCTCGGTGACACGGACCGGTTCGCGGCTTCCTGCCGCATCAACGAGGAACAGTTCGAAATTGCCGAACCCGTATTTATTGGAGGCGAAGATGATGTACTGGCCGGAGGGATGGAAGTAGGGAGCCCATGACATCGACTTGAAATCGGTCAGTTTTTTCTTGTCCGATCCATCGAGGTTCATGGTGTAGATGTCGGCGTTGACGCCGGTTTCATCGAACCGCCGCCAGAGGATGCGCTTTCCGTCAGGGCTGAAGAATGGTCCGCCGTCGTAGCCATCGGCGAAGGTGAGGCGGGTCTGGTCCGATCCATCCGGATTCATGATGTAGATTTCACCGAAGTAGGATTTATCGGTTTCGAGGAGTTTCTTTTCCTCCGCGGTGAGGCCTGAATCAGGGGAGTAGGCATGGCGCACCGAGCAGAAGACAATCTTCGACCCGTCGGGGGAATAGGACGCTTCGGCGTCATAGCCGGGAGCGTCGGTCAGGCGGCGGATATTGTTTCCCTGCCCGTCGGCCACGAAAATGTCCATGGTCTCATCGTAGTCCCACGAGTAGCGCCGCTGTTTGCCGGAGTTGCGGAAGTCGATTTCCTCCTTCTGCTTGTCGACGGCCTGGGGGTCGAGGTGAGTGGAGGCGAAGAGAATCTCGTCGTGACCGGGGCGGATGAAGGAGCAGGTGGTTTTTCCAGTGCCTGGAGAGATCCGGGTGGTTTCGCCATTGCGGAGGTTGATGGTGTAAATCTGATAGAACGGGTTTTCAGGCTCTCTTTCAGACTGAAATACCATGGTGGTGCCGTCGGGGGAGAAATACCCCTCACCGCTGCGTTCACCTTCGAAAATAAGCTGCCGGGCCCGGCTCATGAAATTCAGCTGATTCTGGGCCATGAGGTCTGAGAAGCCATGGCCTGAACCGATAATGGCAACGGCAGTCAGGATGGTTCGGGCAAGGTAATGATTGAGTCCGCCAAGCGGGCTGTTCACGTTTTTTCGCGTACTAGTCATTCTGAGGGGATCATAACCAAGATTGCGGAGCCTTCCAAGGGTCCCATGCACTCCATCTCACAGATTCCGGATCCGATCCGGAGTGAGCACATAGATCAGCCCGCCGAGCGCAAGAATTCCAGCGAGGAGTGTGGTTTTGGCGGGATGCGCCGGGAGAGTCCAGAACAGGAGCCCGACTGGAATCGCGGCCGCAAGACAGCCGAGGGTGATTCTCAGCACCATGGTCAGGATGATTTCCCACACCACTTTCCAGTGCTGCGTGCGGCTGTGATTGTTGAGGGTGATGAAATTGGCTGTGAAGGCCTGACTGACGGGATTCAGCGGAGGAATGAAAATGGCTCCCGAGGCCCATCGCGCGAGGATCTGGCGGTTGACCAGTATATCGTGGGGTTCCATCGGGGTTATGTTCACCATGGCGAGGGAACGCAGCCGCCGCAGCGCCCGCCGGAATTTCCTCCCCGGATAGATTCCATGAAACAGCTCGAGGGACATGCCGTCCGGCCATTCCCGGAGTCTGACTATGATATCGGCCATGTCCCGCAGAAGGGTGCGTGATAAAGGCTGTGCCTGAAAACTGATTTTCACGCCGGCAAGGAAGGCCGAAGCCGGCGCGAATATCAGTCCAAGCGGCACGGAAAGCACCGGAAGAAGATCGTGTCGGAACCACGTCAGGTAGAGGTTTTTCAGCAGTCCGTCATTATCATCGAATCTCAGTCCGCGCGCGGCGTTGGTCGTGAACGTGCCTGTCCGATAGAGTTTCTCGAAAACCATTGTGAACCCGATCCACAGAAGGAAAATGAAGGCGTAGAGCCACGGGGAACCGAATGACTCATGGAAATACCGGGTCTGCGACGGATACCCCAGGGACAGGGCAATGGCGGCGAACGAAAACTGCACAGTCCACAGGACCGTTGCAAAGGCGAGCAGATACAGGCTGGTGACGGCGTGAATCAGCGTGCACGTGCCGGTGGAGGCCCGCAGGTTTTTAATGACATAATCCGGGGTCATGGTTGACCGCCGGGGTGGCCTTTTCCCTGCGAAGCACGCCGGTCACGGAAGAGTCTGTGGAATCAGCATATGCTGGTGCGTCCGGGCCGCCCCGACCGGAGCGGACTTTACTTGGGCGGCGGGAACTTTGCCAGTTTCCTCTGCAGGGATCGCCGGTGTATCCCCAGAATTTCGGCGGCACGTGTGATATTTCCGCCGCAGTCACTCAGCACTCTCTGGATGTGCTCCCATTCCACCCTGTCCAGTGAAGGCGTCTGGTCTGAGGCGACCGGTTTGCCTCTGTCATTGGTGATGGCCTCGCCCTGCAGTGCTGCGAGGATCTGGTCAGTGTCGGCCGGCTTGGAGAGATAATCCATGACCCCGGTCCGGATGCTTTCCAGGGCGTTTGCGATGCTGCCGTAACCCGTCAGGATGACGATGCGGATGGAAGGGTTGATTTCGAGGAGTGCCTTGGACAGTTTGAGTCCATCATCCCGGTCGATCCGGAGGTCGACGACGGCTCCATCCGGATGGAAGCTCCGGGCATTGGCCAGTGCCTCATCGGCATTCCCGGCGGAGGCAATCTCATAGCCGCGCGATTCCAGTGCTTTGGCGAGCCGATGCCGGAATATGGCGTCGTCGTCCACTACCATGATCTTCTGGATTTCAGTCTTATCCATTTTCAAATCTGTCTACAGCGATCCGAGATGGGATTCCCGCGGGATGATCAGGGATATGGTGGTCCCGGTTCCTTCCTGAGAGTCGATCCTGAGATAACCGCCGGCGGATTCGGCGAAGGACCGGACCAGGAACAGCCCGAGGCCCATCCCGTGGTGCTGCTTCTTGGTGGAAAAAAACATCTCCCCCATGCGGTCTCTCACTTCGCCTGATATTGCCGGTCCATTGTTCCGGACCTCGAAATATACCATCTGGTCTTTCAGGTAAATATCAAGTGTGACCGGTTGCCGGCCGGATTCAGAGGCTTCGACCCCGTTTTTGAGGAGAGTGGTAAGCGATTGAATGACCGGCTCTCTGGGCTGGTAGATGTCGATGTCGTCGTCCGGTATGCGGATGCGGATGCGCTCCCGGGCTGCGGGCGTGAAATTCTCCATGACCAGCGAGGGGATCTGTGAACTGCGGATGACTTCCGGGGGATCGCCGACTGACCGGGTGGACTGTGTATTGAGCTTGTCGAGGATGTGGCGGCATCGATCCACCTCGGAGCGGATGAGTTCGATGTCCTCCCGCAGTTCCGGGCTGCCGGTGGTGGATTTCAGGCCGGTGTGTATTTCCCCGGCGGCGAGAGCGATGGTGCCGAGCGGCGTGTTGAGTTCATGGGCGACTCCTCCGGCCAGCGTGGCAAGGTGGGCCAGCTGTTTCTGGCGGGTGGCCTTGAGCTCCGCCTGAACCAGTGCCTGTTCCCTCTCTCTCAACGCACGCGAAATCTGCAGCATGAACCAGACAATGCAGCATCCGGAAAGAACCAGAGAGACGACTGTTCCCTTCAGGTGCAGGTAGATATCCAGTTTTCCGGCGTGGGTGTAGGGCTGATGCAGCGGGTAAAACCAGAAACAGACCATGGTGAAACTGGCGGCGATGAGTCCGAGGTGGATCCAGAGCAGCCTGCCCCTCAGGATCATCGAGCCGATCGCAAGGTGAACAAGGTAAAAGGTCGCAAAGGGATTTTCCGCGCCACCTGAAAAACCCAGCAGCCCGGCAAAAAGACAGATGTCCATCATCAGGATGCCGGGAATCCACGCCTCGCTGTTTTTCCTCGGAAGTACCCAGAGGAGGAGGAAAAGATTGGTGATGGCGGTGAATCCGATGATCGAGAAGAGGATCTGGACCGGCAGACGGATCTGCACCGCGTAGGCAGCCACCGTGACAGTCACCAGCTGACCGGTCACGGCCACCCAGCGGAGACGAACCAGCTCAGAAACGGTGGACAGAGGCCTCCCCGAGCGCCTCAGCCGGATCAGGTTCTGGACCAGTGTGGGACGGGGTGGAGAAACTTCACTCATTGGAGCTGGCTGCCGTTTCCTGACAGCCGGTTTGGGGGCGGTCAGCGGTTTTCGTCCGGTGGTGTTGCCACCGGTTCACCGCGGAACTCATTTCTGAGCAACTGGATCGTTTCAAATACCGCCTGCGGCGTTTCGCGGTCCATGCCATCAAAATAGGCCCTGACGAATCCAAAGCGGTCGACAACGGCGAACTTTTCGCTGTGGATAAAATTTCTGGGGAAGTCGTCTCTCGAGAGCAGCTCCGGAGCCGCCGGCAGCAGAAATGAATCAATGATCAGATTGTAGAGCGCGATCTTGTCCCCGGTCAGAAACAGCCATCGGTCCTCGCTCGCGTTGAACTCATCAGCGTAATAACGCAGGTATTCAGGTGTATCATTCACCGGGTCAACACTCATCGAAACCAGCATGACATCGTCATCTCCCTCAGTCAGTTTCTGGATGCTCTCCATCCGCCGGCCCAGAACCTTGCACTCGCTGCCACATTTCGAATAGAAAAAGTGCGCCACCCAGATTTTCCCCTGGAGATTGGTGTTGGTCACAGTCGCGCCATTGCGTTCCGTCAGGGAAAAGGCCCCCACTTTGCTGAAGCGCTCCAGCCCGGCTCCGGCATCCCTGCTTCCACAACCGGGAAATGCCAGGGCGACCAGCATAACAGCTGCCGTCGACCACAGCCATCTGACAGTCAACGGGTTTCCCGGCTCCCGTCGCATCGGACTGATCCGCTGATTAATGCTCCACCCTGACTTCTTCCTGAGACCCATGATCACTCCAATGGTAAGTCACCAATCACTCATGGCAATGAATTGCTCCCCAAACCGCCGGAATGTGACAATATGACACGTGTTGCGGGGTTCGCTCACAGGTATCACGGCGTTATGATTATCGATGATGAAGGTAATGAGGATCTTTCTGACCGCCATTGTGGTCGTGGGCGTTGTGGTGGGAGGTGATTTTTTTCTGCTGCGGGACTCCGGATTGTTCAGGGACGGCAAATTCAAGGGCTTCTCTGGCCGGAATGTGAATGAAATTGTCTACCCGACCCGCGGTGTTGTTGTCGAGTGGGGGGGCAATTCGCGAACAGCTTTCATCCATCACGAGGAAATTGAAGGATTCATGAAGGAAATGACCATGCTCCTCGAAGTCCTCGATACCAACGAACTGGCCGGAATCAACCTCGGCGACCAGATCGACTTCGACCTTGTTCTGAGTGAGGCCAAGGGGACACATATCCGGGGCCTGAAGCCGACCGGGCGCCATTATCCCGAGCGGATTCGCGACAGCTCGGATTCCCTGGCGGCGCGCATGGCCGGATCCGAACTCAAACCGGGAGACGCGGTCCCGGATTTCACTCTGACCCGCACGGATGGCACCAGACTGAGTCCGGCGGACCTGAAGGGCAGGGTCTGGGCGGTAACCTTTATGTTCACACGGTGCCCGGTGCCCGAGTACTGCCCTCTTATGTCCCAGCGTTTCAGTGAAGTTTCGGCGATTCTCACTAAACAATCGGACATTGAAACCGACTGGCAGCTGCTCAGCATCACCATGGATCCGGAATTTGATACGGCGGAAAAGCTGGCGGAATACGCCGCGATGCGGGATGCCGATCCGGAGAGGTGGATATTTCTGACCGGCCCGGAAGAGCAGGTCCGCGCGCTCGGCGACAGCCTGGGACTATATTTCAGCACCTCGGAATTCCCGATTGAGCACAATCTCCGCACCGCGGTTTTTGACGCAGAGGGCCGGCTGGTGAAGGTTTTCGCCGGCAACCAGTGGGACGCGGAGGATCTGGTCACTGCCATGATCGGCACCCGGTAATTCTTGCGTCAAAATGCCATCATGACCCCCCACACAAATTCGAATAATGATTGTGTTGGCGGGATCTAACAATTAAGAAATTCGTCTCTCTGGACGAAGTAATTCTCATTCAGATCAAATCAGAAACCAGGAAATATGAAAAATAGTGTGAAGTTTTTATTAGCAGTCGTGATAGCGGCGACGGGGTGGACTCGGATAGAGGCCGACACGACCAGCGAAGCCGGATCAAAAACCAGCGGTGAGGTCTCTCTCGAAGGTGTGGTTACGGCTCGCTCCATCATGGGCGAGACCAAAGGGTTCTTCTTCCTCCAGGATGATGCCGGAGGTGTTGGAGTTGTGATGGAAGGAGATCAGAAGGACCTGCCGCGGGCCGGTTATCAGATCAAGCTGACCGCCGAGGCGACCGACAAGTCATATCTCAATTACAAGGCTATGGAACTGGTCAACACCAATGCCAACATGCCTCGATTGACCGTGGTTCGGGATGCCTCCGACGCCGGCGCCGTCAAGGACGCCCTTGGCAAGTATGCCGTGGTTCCCGGCACCAAGTTTGAAGGCTCAAAATTCAAGGGCGGTGAGATGATAAAGATCGCCACATCGAATGCAAAATTTGACGCGGTGACCTCCATGCCTCTGGATGGCTACAGTGTTCCCCAGTACGACTTCAACTTCTTCGGTGTCATAGCCAGCAACGACATCGTCGGTGGCGACGGATCCGGAAATATCCTCGTAACCACCCGCGTCGTGCCAGTCAGTGCCAGCGAAACCAGAAAGTTCGCCACACAACAGACCTGCTTCACCTGCCACCTGGTCGACAAAAAACTTGTCGGTCCCGCATACCTCTGGGTCGCCCAGAAATACAAGAACGATCCCGATGCCATCTCCAAAATGGTCGAGCAGATCGAAAATGGCGGTATGGGCAAGTGGGGCCCAATCCCCATGATCGGCTTCAAAGGCCGCCTGAACAATGATCAGATGACCGAACTCGCCGACTGGATCCACGAAATGCGCTGGGAACTCATTCTCAACGAATAATTTCCTCCATCGATTTTCCACTCCGGCAGCACTGCATCACTGCAGCATCAGGAGTGTTTTGAATATCCGTGCGGCCCCCGAAAAACCGGGGGCTTTTTTTGTTTCATCCGTCGCCCCAGGTGTTGTCGTCGGTGCCAGGCACATTCGTGCCTGGCACCTCAACCACTGGCACCCCTGCCGGGGTGCGTCGATAAACGGGGAATACGGCAACCAGTGGTGTCGCTCATGCTTCGCTCAACCACCGGCTATGAATCTATGATCCCTCCGGGATCAGTCTGAATCGGGATTGAAACCATCAAGCCGATTGTCAGCCATCGCAGTCCCGCCGAGGCTCACAGAAGATTCAAAACATATTGCCATCCAACATCCAGGGCCTCCGCTGAGGTGCCAGGCACATTCGTGCCTGGCACCCACAGCTCTCGCTCATCCGGGATACACTTGCCTGGTCCATGGCCCTGAATTACCCTCACGCCAGTGGATAATATCGCCTTCAGTTTTGGGAATTTCACGGTGACCTGGTATGGAATTCTGGTTGCCTGTGGATTTCTTGCCGGTTTTTTCACTGCCACACGACGGGCACCGCGCGCGGGAATTTCGCAGGATCAGGTATCGGATGTATTCACATGGATTATCATCGGCGGCATCCTCGGGGCGCGCTTTCTCTACGTTGTCAGCTACCCGGAGACCTTCTCTGGAGGCGGGTTTCTGGATGTATTCAAAATATGGAAGGGCGGACTGGTCTTTTTCGGTGGCCTTATCGGCGGGTCGGTGGCCACGGTGATATACTGCAGGCTGCATAAACTGTCAGTTTACCGATTGGGTGATGTCCTTGCGCCGAGTCTGTCCCTCGGTCATGGCTTTGGACGAATCGGCTGTCTCATGAGTGGCTGCTGTTACGGGAGTGCCTGTTCACTGCCGTGGGCAATCCGCTTTCCGAACGGGCACCAGACCTATCCCGATCCGGTTCATCCGGTGCAGATCTATGAATCCGCGCTGAACTTCGCGCTTTATGGCATCCTTGCCTTTCTCTACCGACGCCGGTCCTTCGACGGGCAGGTGCTGGGGATTTACTGCATGGCCTATGCGGGAATCCGATTCCTGGTCGAGTTTTTCAGGGGAGATTACGGTGAAGAGAAACTCCTGCTCGGATTATTCACTCAGGCGCATGCCATCAGTCTGTTTCTTCTGGCCCTTGGGGTGTGGATCTGGGTCAGCGGCCGGCGTTCCCCTCTCGGTTCCGCTGCTTCGGATCAGAACACGGGTCGGAATCGGGAAACCGGGGACTGACCAATTGAGCGGCCACTGCTTCGACTCCGGAGGCGCATGGAACATCGGGTGATCAGTATCGAAGACTGGCCTCAACCGGGTGTCAGGCTCGACAGCTTTGTCCGGGAACGACTCCCTGATCTGACCCGGGGGGCAGTGCAGCGACTTATCGAAGAGGGCTTCCTCACTGTCAATCAGAGGAAGGTCAAGGCCAGCTACCATCCCCGTCAGGGCGATGTCATCCATATTACCATCCCCGAAGCCGAGCCTTCAGCCGTCCAGCCACAGGAAATTCCTCTTGAGATCCTCTTCGAGGATCGCGACATCATTGTGATCAACAAACCTGCGGGGATGGTGGTGCATCCGGCGGCGGGCCATTCGGATCAGACCCTCGTCAATGCTCTGCTCCACCATTGCGGCGATGATCTCAGCGGAATTGGCGGAGTTGCCCGCCCGGGAATAGTTCACCGGCTGGACATGGACACCAGCGGCTGTCTGGTCGTGGCCAAGAACGATGCGGCTCACCAGTCACTTGTGACTCAATTTTCCGGGCGGACTGTTTCCAAGGTCTACAGACTTCTGGCAGCCGGTGGGCTCTCTGCCGGTGAAAAGGTCGAGGTCGATCAGCCGATTGGAAGGCATCCGGTCCATCGCAAACAGATGGCCGTGCTGCCGCCCGGGCAGGGCAGGGAGGCACGGACCACTTTCATCGTTGAGAAAACCCATGTCCATGCGTGCCTTTTGCGGGCGGTGCTCCACACCGGGCGCACTCACCAGATTCGGGTTCACGCCAGATTTGCCGGGTGTCCACTGATCGGTGACGACGTATACGGCCGCAAGGCAACCCAGCGATTCCAGGCGGCTGTCGGATTCCGCGTTGCGAGACAGATGCTGCACGCATGGAGAATCGGTTTCCATCATCCGGTTTCACGGAAGCCGATGCGATTCGAGGCCCCGGAGCCGGAAGATTTCCGGGAGCTGGTCGCTTTGCTGTGGCCTTCCAGCTGACGGGGCCGTCAGTTCGCAGAGAAGCGTTCGGGGGCGAGGAGGCCAATGTCGATCCCGGGATCCTCGTCGTGAGCCAGAGAGGCTATGATTTTTCCCGTAATCGGTGCGAGACTCAATCCCATCATGGCGTGACCGGTCGCAATCATCAGATTGGAATATCGCTGACTGCGGCCGAGATAGGGAAGTCCATCCGGGGTGCAGGGTCTGAATCCGTACCACGGACGGCAGAAATCAAAATGCCCCGCCTTGAATGCCGGAAAATACCGCCCGGCAGACTCGACAATGCCCTGAAGTCTGGAGCGGTCGATGGCCTCACGATGCCCTTCAAACTGCATGGTCCCGGCAAAGCGAAGGGTGCTGCCCATCGGTGTGACGGCCACCCTCGCCTCGGTCAGGATGGCGCAGTGTCGCGGCAGTTGAACCGGTTTCATCAGAGTCAGGCTGTAACCTTTGCCAGGCTGCAGCAGCAGATCGATCCCGAGTTTGGCGGCCTGCATGGCGGTCCTCGACCCGCAGGCCAGCAACACCTGGTCCGGTTCGAAGGTCCGCTCTCCACAATGGACCAGCACCACGCGATCCGCCTCGGCAGTGCACTGCACTTCCACTGATTCCGGCACCCGGTGGACAATGCCTCCTAGCTCCCTCACTTCGCTCTCAAGCCTCTGTAGAAAAACAGCCGGATTCAGATGACAGTCCTGAGGAAAATAAACCGCTCCCTCCACGTCCATATCGAAGTCCGGTTCCATGGATTCGATTTCCGTGGATGAGAGGACCTGTGCTTCGAGTCCAGCTTGGGCAGCCACGCGGGCGAAGTCCTTTTCATGTTCCCAGCCTTTTGTGGTCCGGCACAGCATGAGCAGTCCCTTCTGGACCAGGCCGAAGGGATTCCCGCTCTCGTTGGCGAACTCAACAAAGCAGTTGCGGCTTGCCAGATTGAGGTCTCTCAGCAAAGGCATGGCCCGGGAGACATTCGCCGCTGAACAATGCCGTATGAACTTCAGACCCCAGCGGATCAGGTCGGGATCAATCGATGGCCTGATGGAAAATGGCCCTTTGCGATTGAAGGCCATGCGCATGGCTGTCTGCACCATTCCCGGTGCGGCCAGTGGAACCACATGACTCGGCACCACCATCCCGGCGCTTCCCGAGGCGCATGATCCGTCAGCCGCCAGTTCCCGTGAAAGCACAGTCACCGCCATCCCGCGGCGGAGGCAGTAAAGCGCTGAGGAAAGGCCGATAACCCCGCCTCCGATTATAACCAGTCCGGAATTATTCATGACTCCATACCCGTTGTGCCGGAGGGCACTGAATCAATTTCATCCGGATGGACTATCATCTCAAGTGCACCAGTGATTCTGGCGGATCCGGTTATGGTGGGGATGACCGACATAAAGGGGGCGGTCTGATATTTTTCCGGGGCCTCGCGCCATTCAGCGGAAAACACGCTGCCGGTGATGCTTTCCTGCCGCCACGTCCGGTCCTTTTCGAGTTGTCCGCGTGCGACGAGTGCTGCCACGCGTGCGCTGGTGCCTGTGCCACAGGGTGAGCGGTCGTAGGCATCTCCGGGACAGAGGACAAAATTTCTGGAGTTGTTTTGCGGGTTCAACGGCGGGCCACTGACTTCGACATGGTCGACCATGTTAAAGCCCTCGCGGTGCAGCGCTTCACGGATTCTGAGGGTGATGGCTGTCAGCATCCGGGAGTTATCCACAGTCAGTTCGGGAAAGCGTTCATCCATTTCGAGGATGAAGAACCAGTTTCCCCCCCAGACGAGATCGCCGCACACTTCCCCCAGGTCCGGAACCTGAACGGTGAGATCCAGCTGGCGCGCGTGGCAGGGGACGTTGTCAAGACTGACAAGGCCGTTCTCATGCAGGGTTGCCGTGACAGGCCCGACCGGGGTGTCAACGAGGCAGGACCCCGGCTCAAGTCTTCCGAGGTAATTCAGGGTGACGAGAAGTCCGATGGTCCCGTGTCCGCACATGCCGAGGTAACCGACATTATTGAAAAAGATGATGCCGCATCCGGCTGCCTCGGAGACCGGTGGGGTGATGAGTGCCCCGACGAGGATATCCGATCCGCGTGGTTCCTCGACGGAAACCCGGCGAAGCCAGTCATGCTTCAGTCTGAAGCATTCCAGTCGATCGGCCATGGTGGCAGCGTCGAGGGCCGGTGCCCCGTCGTAAATGATCCGGGTCGGTTCCCCGCCGGTGTGACTGTCCACGGCGAGAATGTGCCGCA
>JAUIAG010000143.1 GCA_030425355.1 Verrucomicrobiia bacterium | reverse complement strand
TTTCGCCGTCCGTATCGGACTGCCGCAGCGGCTCCACATCGACCCTGTCCTCACCCCGCTTGATCTTTTCCATGAGAACATACAGACCCATGTAACCCGATTGATGCAGTGACTGACCGGGGTCGGTGATGAAGAGTTCCACGAAGCGCGTGTGCGGCGCATATCGGCCGATCCGGCGACTGAGGTCGTAGATGAAGGCATTGCGCATCAGGGCCCTGTCAAAATTATATGGCCCGTAGAGAACCCAGTCCGATTCGGCAGGCATCCCCAGCATCGGGTGGTCGGCGTCGTCGCCATCGAGATCGCGGAGTTCGAGGCTGAAGGATGATTTTGGCCGTCCCGCGGTGCTGGATCCCCGAACCCTGAGGGCGGCGGGTGTCACCAGCTCCGGTGTTGACCACTGCGTGATTCCATCCTCAGACGGAGTCGCCATCAGAAGATGACCGGACGAGGGAACACTGTCGCCAATCCGCTCCGCCTCATTTTTCTGAAAAACCAGGACAGGGAGACTGGAGTTCCAGTCCCGGGTCGAAAGATGCCTGAAAATGAAAAATGACGACACAGGCTGGCTGGGGATTGACCCGTCCCGGAAGGCCCTGGCGATGACCGGGCCATTTCTTCGGATTCCAACCGGTCCGGTGTAAATCCGGGCGCTTTCATCCGGGATGCTGCCATCCACAGTGTAGCGGATGAGTGCCGCCGGATCCGGGTGGGTGATCTCGAGGGTTTGAAATTCGCTCAGGACGCCGCCGGTCTGCGACATCACTGGCGGGCGCATCACCGGTGCCCCGGAGAATCCATTGGGCTCTCCCGGCGATGGACGCTGCAGTCGGGACGGCCCCGCCCCGGGGTCGAATCCGCTCACCTGCCTCACCAGCAATGATCCGCGCCACAGCATATCCGAGTTCAGGGACGAGACATTCAACACCTGGATCGCCAGAAGATTCGATTTTCCCAGCAGATCCCTGTGTGCGGTGAGATCAAAGGTCTGAGCGTCCGGGACGGTGTTGCCGGATACCACGGCGGTGGCTGCAGCATTCCAGTCCAGTTCATCGGGGGCGTTGACGGTGATCACTTTCCGACCATTCAGAAATGCGGCGAAGCCATCATCAAAGGCGGCCTCGAGTTTCATGGAGAGGACATTCCCGGGAGCGTCCAGCTCGAAGGGGATGCGCAGGTAGAGACTGGTGATGCCGGCCGGCACTTCAGTCAGCACCGCTTCCCTGAGGTAACGCCCGGTGGTGTCAAATCCGACAGCGGCCTGCCCGTCGCGCCACTCCGGTCCGGGCTGGAAACCGGGCAGGAACCATCCGCCTTCGAGCGAGTTGTCACTGGGAACCAGGTAGCTGGCCGGCGAGGCGGGCGCAGTGACTTCGATGTCGCCCGCGCCCATGGGGATCCCGTAGGACTCATCGGGCCGCATCGGTGGGAAGTCCGGGTCAAAACCGTCGGCCATGGTTCCGTCCGGCCTGAACAGTCCGAGAAACTCGCCGTCTCCCGAGAGGCGGAAGTTCAGATGCAGGGGCTGTCCGGGAGTCCGGCGGTCCTCGCCCGATGCATGCAGGACCATGAATTCCCCGGGGCGGATGACTGTCCCGGGAAAGACCCACCTGAAAGGCCTTTCGGGATCATCGCTCAGTCCCCAGCCTGTCAAGTCCACGGCTGCCTCTCCTGTGTTCGTTATCTCGATCCAGTCGGAAAAGCCCCCCAGGTCGTCCTGAAGGGTCGAATCATTGACCGGCATGATTTCCGAGAGGAGAACTGCTGCATTGGACGGCCTGATCAGCTGCTGCCAGCCGGCCAGAAGCACAGCCGCCATCGCCATCCTGGCCATGGTGCCTGCCATTTTTCTGAATGAATCAGTTGTTCCGTGCATGCCAATTCGTGTTGATCAAAACCCGATAGGGCTTTTCAATGGGTTGTCATCGAAACAGCATATCACAGGAGCGCGCAGGATGAAGCTGCAACCTGAGACAACCGACAGAATCAATGGCCACTGAAGAATGGGAACGCATGGACGCGCCCGGGGGCGGGACAGCCACACGGCGCCCGACGCCACGGTGGATTCTGGCCCTTGTCGGCTTCGGAGGGCTGACGGTTCTTTTTATCGTGGCTCTTGAGGTTGTGCTGCGTCTCGCCGGAGTCGGATACCGGACGTCCTTCTTCATCCCGGCACCTGACTCGCCATCCGGAACCCTCAGGGAGAACCCGTCATTTTTCTGGCGGTTCATGGGGCGTCGAATGGCCCGGACACCGATGCCGGTGCAGTTTTCCCGCGAAAAGCCGGATAACACCGTGCGGATTCTCATCCTCGGTGAATCCGCTGCCCTCGGTGATCCGGAACCCGCCTATGGCTTCGGCCGTTTTCTCGAGGTGCTGCTCGCCGGCCGCTATCCATCCCGTTCCTTTGAAATTATCAATACCGCAACCACCGCCATCGATTCGCGGATCTTCCGCGAGATAGCGGCGGATGCAAAAAATATCGATGCGGACTTCTGGCTGGTATACGCCGGCAACAATGAATACGTCGGCCCCTCGGGCGGAACACACGTGATTGGCGGCGGCATCGCCGCCAACGAGTTCGGTCTGTGGCTGAGGAATTTCAGAATTGCCCAGATGATGGAAGCTCTGTTTGCTTCTCTTGGCGATGATTCGCCCACTCCCGGGGAGTCATGGGGCGGCATGAGCATGTTTGCCGATGCACGGATCCCTCTCGATGGGCCATCCAGGCGGCGTATCGCCGCAAATTTCCGCAAAAACCTCGATGAAGTCCTGCGTATGGGCCTTTCCTCAGGTGCCGGTGTTCTGGTTTCCGCTCCGGTGGTCAATCTCGGTCACTGCGGCCCGATGGCGAGTCTGGGGAGAGGGGAAGGCGAATCATGGCAGCAGATGATCGAGGCCTGCACAGACCGCAACTGGGCATCGCTCCGGGGCCTGGCTTCTGATGGGCTACTGGAGATCCCGGACTCGGCCGATTATCACTTTTTTCTCGGGCGGGCGCTTCTGGAATCGGGCAGGGCGGACCAGGCACTGATGCATCTCCAGAAGGCATGCGACATGGATCTTCTTCCCTTCCGGGCGACTTCAGATATCCGTCGGGTTGTTTCCGATTTGGCCGGCCGGGACGGGGTGTCGCTCGTGGATCCCACCGGGGAATTGGGTCAGCTGTCGGGGGAATTTCTTCCCGGCGCGGCAGTCCTTTTTGAGCATGTGCATTTCAAACCGCTGGGAAATTACGGACTGGCACTTGCTTTCGCCAAACAGCTCGCGGCCACTCCATCATTCAATGCACTGGCAGGGCCCGCTTCCGGAGAATGGGCGTCCATGAAGGACTGTTCTGCGGCTCTTGCCCTGACAGAATTCGATCGTTACAGCATGACCCGCGATATGCTGTCCCGAATACAGGAACAGCCACTTGCCGCCCGTCCCTGTGTGCGTGATGAGGAAGTTGCCTGCATGGACTGGGAGGATTTCACCAGCATGGCTGCATGGCGGCTCCATGACAGGGACAGGTTTCTCCAGGTGCTCGCCGAAAGCGCTCAAACCTGTGTTGCCGCCCTCGAGTCCAGACCGGATGACTGGATGATTCACCAGCGCTATGCGATCATTCTCGATGAACTGGGTGACACCGGCAATGCTCTGGACCACCTCAAGCAGTCACTCGCCGTTGTTCCCCATTCCCCGGTTCTTCACTACCAGTCGGGAATCCTGCTCTCCAGGGATGGCAGAAATGACGAGGCCCGAACAGCATTTAATCGGGCTCTCTCGCTGCGGCCGTCCTTTGCCGAAGCCCGCCTCCAGCTGGCATGGCTTGACTGGAATCAGGGAAAGCGAGAGGCCGGCCTCGCCGGATTTGAGGAAGCCATCAGCCTTGATCCGCTTCTGGAAGCACCACGGGTGGCCCGTATGGTCGCTCTCAAGGAACTTGGGCGCAGGGACGCCTATCTGGAAACCCTCCAGCAGATGGCCCGTTCCTATCCATCCTCGGAAGCTGTTCAGCAGGAACTCACCGCCGCCGTCAACGATAAATCCATGCACGAAGCCGTTGATGATATGCTGGGCTCTGTCAGTCCGGATGACAGCTCGACTCCCCCGGCAATCCGCATGGCCTTGGGGAGACTGCACCGCCGGGATGGGAAACTCGACATCGCCACTCAATTCTTTTCCGCACTGATCTCCGACCCGGCCTATGCCACCCAGGCTCACTACCAGCTTGGCCTCACTCTCGTCGAACTCGACAGAATCCAGCAGTCCGTGGAACACTTCGTGGCCGTCCTCGCCCGCGACCCCGATTTCTGGCCGGCTAAATTCAACCTCGGAGTGGCACTCGCCAAGCTGGGCTACTATGATACCGCATGGGACGCCTTTTCTGAAATCCCTCCCGACGACGGGAATTACCGCAGCGCACGCGAATACATGAGAAAGCTTGAACCCTATCGCCGCAACAGGGGGGAAGGGACGTCTCCATAAAGTCGGAATCCGTCATCCGCCCGCCCGCGTCAGTGCCGATGTCGCCGGGAGGGGATCCGCCTCCGCGATGAAAGGGATGAGACACACTCACAGGTATGGGAAAAATTCTGGGATTATCTGCTTTTTATCATGACAGCGCTGCCGCGCTCATTGTCGACGGCGTGGTTGTGGCTGCCGCTCAGGAGGAACGCTTCACGCGGGTGAAGCACGACCCTTCATTTCCGGTGTGGAGTATCCGCCATGTGCTCGAGGTCGGCGGACTTCGGCTGGCGGATCTCGACGCGGTGGTCTTTTATGACAAACCACTGATCAAGTTTGAAAGGCTCCTGGAGACCTTCGTCGGATTTGCACCTTCAGGGCTTCGACAGTTCGTTCGTGCCATGCCGGTCTGGTCGGGTGAGAAGCTTTTTCAGAAGAAGGTCATCCGGGATCACCTGGAACGCCTGAGCGGAGCCGGTCAACCGCAGCTGCCGCCGCTGCTTTTCACGCAGCATCACCACTCACATGCCGCTTCGGCCTTTTACCCGTCGCCTTTCGAGGAGGCGGCTGTCCTCTGTCTGGATGGCGTCGGCGAATGGGCCACTACAACCGCGTGGTCCGGCAAAGGCCGCGATCTCCAGCCCCTTTGGAGTATTGATTTTCCGCATTCACTCGGGCTGCTCTACTCCGCCTTCACCTATTACTGCGGATTCCGGGTGAATTCAGGCGAATACAAGCTGATGGGCCTGGCACCGTACGGGATCCCGCGATATGCCGAGCGAATCCGTGAGCGGCTCATCGATGTCAAAAAGGATGGCACCTACCGCCTGGATCTCGATTATTTTGATTTTCCCGTCGGCCAGGTGATGACCGGGCGCAGATTTGCCGGTCTTTTCGGCGCTCCAGCCCGAAGCCCGGACGCGCCCATCGAAAAGTTCCATGCCGACATGGCCGCGTCCATTCAAAGTGTCCTCGAGGACACCATCCTGAGAATGGTGAATTCATTGATGAAGGAAACGGGGCACACCAATCTGTGCATGGCGGGTGGTGTTGCCCTGAACTGCGTCGCCAACAGCCGCATCGCGGCCCTGCCGTCGGTCAGGGGTCTGTGGATTCAACCCGCCTCCGGCGATGCTGGCGGCGCTCTCGGAGCCGCACTCGCCGTCGATATTCAACGGCACGGGGGTAACCGGCCTCACGTTTCCCATCGCACTGACGGCATGGCCGGCGCCCTGCTTGGTCCGGGGCAGACCAGGGATGAAATGGAACACCAGCTGATTCAGAGCGGCGCCGTCTACCAGGAACTCGACACCAACAGCCTCATTCTCGAAGCGGCCGAAGCACTGGCCGAAGGCCGGATTGTCGGGTGGGTGCAGGGGCGGATGGAGTTCGGTCCAAGGGCCCTTGGCAACCGGTCCATTCTCGGGGATCCGCGGTCGCCCAGAATGCAGTCGTGGATCAACCGCAAAATTAAGTTCCGCGAGGGATTCCGGCCCTTCGCCCCGGTGGTTACCCAGAGCCATCTCGAGGACTTTTTCGACCTTCCGGCAGATTCCAGCCCCTACATGCTGCTCACAGGCAAGGTCAAAGGCTTTGCCGGCAGCAACTGGCACGCCGGCCGGGCGGCCGGGAAGCTGGTCCCCCCGGAAGTCGATTCTCCACTCCCGGCTGTCACTCATGTCAACGGCTCAGCCCGGATTCAGACAGTCGAGTCCAGGACCAATCCAATGCTGGTCAGGCTTCTCACCGCCTTCGAGGGAAGAACCGGCGTGCCGGTGCTCGTCAACACCTCCTTCAACATCCGCGGTGAACCCATCGTTTTCAGCGCCGCCGACGCCTTCCGCTGCTTTATCCACACCCACATGGACATTCTCGTCGTCGGTCCATTCCTCATGAAAAGATCCGACCAGATCGTCCGCGCCGATATCGAATCATGGAAGAACCGGTTCCCACTCGATTGAACGGGGCCTGCATCGGAAAATGATTCCGCGCCCGTTCCGGTTCTCTTTTCACAATGCCCCGCATTGCCGGCTTCATTCCCGGCATGAAGGGTTTCAGTGATCCGTTTTCTTTCCGTCGCCATCTGTCGTGGATAACCGCGTTCAGATTATTTGTGTCTTCAATTTTCTCCACACCGGTTGCCATCCAATCCGTCTTCAACCGTGAAAATATACAGCCCGGTTTGTGGAGACATGCACTGCTGCCGGCCCACTGCCCACGACCGCTCATCGCCTGGTATTTGGGCACGTGATCACCCGGCGGCTTCAGGCCTTGAGGAATGCCGAACTCCTCCTCCTCCGCCTCCGCCCGTCCACACCCCCGTTTCCCTCTGAATGATAAATTCATCCCTAACCGTCCCATTAAAAATTGTACCTGGCACCATGAGTCCTTAATTCTATGGATATTCCGTTTTTATATTTCTATTTTTCCGCAGCCTTTATCGGGCTGACGGATGGCTGTATGGGTCCAATGTATATTCGTATTTGCATGGCCGGTTGTGGCGGTGTAAGAGTGGACTGCCCTGATTGGTCATGGCCCCGGATGGCGGATTATGTCGGGCTGCACGGCCGGCGGGAATTGTGACACAGTTTCATCGGTTCAATCCGGGACTTGCGGAATTCAATTTTGAAATAATGGAAATGGAATCCACACAACTGACACCAGTTATCATGCGGGGGCAGGCGGAGCCGGCCCGAATCATCGTTGCGCCGGGAGACGGCATCGGGCCGGAAATTATGGCGGCAACTCTTTCCGTTCTGGAATCCGCGGGTGCGTCCCTGGACATACAGCCCATTCAGATCGGCGAATCGATGTATCTCAAGGGGCACAGTTCGGGCATATCTCCTGACACATGGGATTCTATCCGTGACCGGAAAGTGATATTGAAGGGCCCGATCACCACGCCGCAGGGCGGGGGTGTGAAGAGTCTGAATGTCACCCTTCGCAAGACGCTCGGGCTCTATGCCAATGTCCGTCCGTGCATCGCCTACGATCCATACGTGCCTATCCGTCATCCTCATCTCGACGTGGTGATCGTCCGTGAAAATGAGGAGGACCTGTATGCGGGGATTGAGCACCGGCAGACTGATCAGGTCTATCAGTGTCTGAAGCTGATCACGCGGCCGGGATCGGAGAAGATAGTCCGGTTTGCTTTTGAATATGCGCGGCGCCGGAACCGGAAGAAAGTGACCTGTTTCATCAAGGACAACATCATGAAACTGACGGACGGGCTTTTCCGGCAGGTCTTCATGGAGGTGGCGTCGGAGTATCCGGAACTGCAGGCCGACAGCATGATTGTGGATATCGGGATGGCACGGCTTGCCAACCGTCCCGAACTTTTTGACGTCATAGTCCTTCCGAATCTCTATGGTGACATCCTGTCGGATATTGCTGCCGAAATCAGCGGTTCGGTCGGACTCGCCCCCTCTGCCAACATCGGGGAAAACCATGCCCTTTTTGAGGCCATTCATGGCTCGGCGCCCGACATTGCCGGTAAGGACATGGCAAATCCGAGCGGGCTGCTGCTCAGCGCGGTCAAGATGCTGGCGCATCTCGGCCAGGGTGATGTGGCAGAGCGAATTCACAATGCATGGATGGTGGCTATTGAAGAGGGCATTCACACGGCGGATCTTTACCGGCCGGAGATCAGCAGCAGGAAGGTCGGCACCAGAGAGTTTGCACAGGCTGTGGTCGACCGGCTTGGAAAGAAGCCATCGAAACTCCGTGTGATTTCCTACGCCAGTGAGGCGATGCCGGCCATCCGCCCCACGCCAAAGCCCAAAGCCAGAAAAGAGCTGGTCGGCGTGGATGTGTTTCTCGATGACAGTGAATCCACTGCCGGGGAAATCGCCGGCAGGCTTCAGGATGCCCAGGCCGAAGCTCTTCAGCTGGTGATGATTACCAACCGCGGGGTCAAGGTATGGCCGGATGGATTTCCCGAAACCTTCTGCACCGATCACTGGCGCTGCCGCTTCCAGCCCAAAGGCGGGAATGGCGCTGTCACACACCCGCAGATTGTCGAGCTGCTCTCACGCCTCGCGGGCGCGGGATTTGACTTCATCAAGACAGAACACCTCTACACCTTTGATGGTCAACCCGGTTTCTCGCTCGGACAGGGCCAGTGACCTTCCACCGATCCGGCTTCCACGTCATCGGATCGACAGACGATAGAGAAAACGGGTGAAATTCACGGCGTTTTCACCGATATTCCACTCATGGATTACGGAGTCAGCGATTATTGGCGCAAGGCGGTCCTCATATACGGGGCTGCACTTGTCCATGTCATTTTCCCGGTTTCCGCGGAGGCACAGGGACAGACCGGTCGGCCGGTAATCAATCTGGATTACATCTACCACAAGGATCGCCTCGGTATCGATCCGGTGACCCGATATCTCCCGTCGGGAACTTCGTGGTCCCCCTCAGGACACCAGCTCATCTACCGGCAGGAAACCTCCGGGAGCGGGAAACTTCTGGTGTGGATGCATCCCGGCACACGCGAAGCCAGCCGCGCCTGGTCTCCCGGGAGAATTCAGGATTGTCTGGAATCGCTGGAGAAGGACGGGGCCGAAGGCTGTGAGCCCGATTTCGACATGGATTCCTTCATCCCCGAAAGTCCGGACATGACCCCGGACGCGAAGGATTCTGAAAGGGAGGACGGTCATCAGGACGCTGCTGACGCGGAGGACGATTCCGAGTCCGGGGCCGACAGGCAGTCCGGATTCTCGGCCCGCTGGGATGGCTTTGAAAACCATGTGATCATTGGCAGCCAAGGGAAGACTCTGCATCTGGACCCCGCATCCGGACGCATGTGGAAACCGGATACCGCATCGACCGACCCCGAATTCAACGGCAGCAATCTTTCCAGCTCGCCCGACGGCCGGTTCGAGGCCATGACCCGCGATGGCGATATCCATGTTTTTGACCGCCGGGACCGTCGCGAGATACGACTCACCCACGATGGTGGCAGAAACGGAATCCTCAATGGTGTCTTCCCGTGGGTCTACTGGGAGGAACTCATGTGGCGCAGCACTTACCAGGCCTATGAGTGGTCCCCCGACGCCTCACGTATCGCCTTTTTCCAGTTTGATGAGACCGGCACCGATACCTACCCCATCACCGATTTCTCCTCTCCGGTGCCGGCCACAAGCATGGAGAGCTATCCCAAAGCCGGAAACCGGAATCCGACTATCCGGGCAGGCATCGTCTCACTCTCCTCGCGCCACACCACATGGGTGGAACTGCCCGATCTCCACGAATACCTCATTCACATCAAATGGGCGCCCGACGGCCGGAGCTTCTATCTCCAGGGTCTGAACCGGATGCAGAATCATCTGTGCCTCTACCGCGTGGACGCCGAAACCGGCCGCGGGTCACTGGTCCTCGAAGAGTCTTCCGACACATGGGTCAACACCTTCAACATGCCGCTGGTGCTGGAAACCCCGCAACGCTCCGATCAGATTGTCTGGCTCTCCGAGCGAACCGGATACAATCATCTCTACCTCATCAGCGAAAACGGCCGGAGACAGAAGGCTTTGACTTCGGGGGACTGGGAAGTGCTCCGCCGGGGATTCGGCGGCCGGCAGGTCTCATACCATCCGCTCCGCGACCGCGTCTACTTCAGTGCACGGGAACAGGGACCGCTTGAACGTCATTACTATTCCCTGTCCCTTCAGGACGGGACCATGAAGCGACTGACCACCGAACCGGGCAATCATTCCATCAACTGGTCCAATGACGGGGAATTCGGAATCGATTCATGGACCAGTGAGACAGTGCCGCGCGTCCTCGAGGTCATCGATGCGGACGGTAATCGTGTCCACCTCCTCGGCAGGGTCACCATGGATGACTTCCGGCCATATGAGATCAGGGTTCCCGAGCTGGTCGGGGTGCAGGATGAGGACGGCAATGTCTTCCATGGATCCATCCTCAAACCGGCGGATTTTGATCCCGTAAAAAAATACCCGGTGGTTGCCTATGTTTACGGCGAACCGGCCGGGCAGGTGGTGAGCCGATCATTCGTCAGCGACTGGGACATGGTGCTGTCCAACCACGGCTTCGTGGTCTTCCGCTTCGATGCACGCGGCACTCCCGGTCGCGGCCGGCCATGGCTCGATCCGGTCTATCAGGATCAGATGACCATCCCCATGCAGGACTGGCGGCTCGCCGCCGGCTATCTCCGTTCACTGGATTATGTCGATGGCAGCCGGCTGGGAGTCTGGGGATGGAGCGGCGGTGGGACCATGACCCTCAATCTGATGCTCAGAACCCCCGGACTGTTTCAGGCGGGTGCCGCCGTCGCCGCTGTCACCGACAAGGCACTTTACGACACCATCTACACCGAGCGGTATCTGCGCAGGCCCCAGGATAACCCCGAAGGCTACAAAAAGAGTTCACCGCTCCACGCGGCAGAAAACCTTCAAGGCGACCTTCTGATCGCACACGGTATCAGCGACGACAATGTCCACGTGCAGAATGCCTACAATCTTCTCACCGCTCTGAACAGAGCCAACAAACCGTATGAGCTTTTCCTCTACCCCCAGAAAGGGCATGGCATAGGCGGCAGCGCCAGCCGTGAACACCTGTACTCACGAATCCTTGCCTTTTTCATCGAACACCTTCAACCCGGAGAACCCCGGTAGTCAGGCCTCTGTGTGTTTGCGGTGCCAGGCACATGCGTGCCTGGCACCGCAAACACAGCCAACGCCAACACAGCAAGGCAGCGCCGCTCTCGAAAAAATTACTCCGAGATGCAGTAAAGGTGGTTTGAACCACGGATATAGAGTCTGTTACCGGAGACAGCAGGCGAGGCATTGATGGGCTCATCCAGTTTGTTTGCCGTGATGAGTTCGAGTTTTTTTCCGGCGTCCATCACCACTGTGACTCCATTCTGTCCGCAGAGATAAATCCTGCCCCCGGCTTCCACCGGCGAGGCGTACACGCCGGAGATTTCGGGAAGCCGTTCCTCCGAAAAGTAGACTTCTCCGGTTCGGGCGTCGGCGCAGGTGAAGAAGGCGTCATTGCCCTTGCAGAAAAACAGCAGCCCGTTGAATAGCAGCGGTGACGGAACATAGGGTGTGCCACGGTTGAGCTGCCAGCGGATGTGATCCGAACCGTCGAGGTCCCCCGAAGCACCCAGTTCAATGGCCATGGCGGTGTTGCCCCGATACCCTGACATGGCGTAGACGGTCTCGCCGTCGGACACCACCGAGGGGATGGCATTGGTGGTCTGTCCGCCGCATTCCCAGACAAGTCGTCCGGACGCCGCATCGTAGCTGCGGACTTTGTTGGACGCATTCACCACGACCTGTGTCACGCCGTTGTGAGTGACCACGTAAGGCGTTGTCCAGCCGGTCTTTTCCTCCCTGGCGACCTTCCACTTTTCATCGCCGGTCAGGCGGTCCAGCGCATAAAGCCACGAGTCCTCTTCCGTATCCCAGAGAATGAAAAGGGTGTCGCCATGGAGGGCCGGTGATGATCCCTCACCGAAGCCATTCCGCGTGCGCATGTCGCCGAGATCCTTCTCCCACAGCAGCTTTCCGTCCATGTCGTAGCAGAAGATGCCGTATGAACTGAAGTTGGATATCACCACCCCGCCGTCGGTCACAGGAGAACCGGAACAGAAGGAATTGGTGCGATGCTTGCCCTCATTGGGTTTGGAAGTCTGTCCTTTTCTGGTCCATAAAACGGCCCCGCTGTCCCGATCAAGACACATTGTCTGGAAGGTGAGGACAATATCGGGGGCACCGCCGCCGAATCCACCGCGGGGCCCTCCGGATCCGCGTCTCCCGGGCCCACGGTCGCTGCGGGGCTCATCACTCCCGCCTGCATCCGGCTGCTCGGAGGCGGGGACCGGCTGGCTCACAGCAGTCATCAGGAAAATTTTATCGCCCCAGATCACCGGGCTGGAGTGTCCTTCTCCCGGGATAGCCGTCTTCCATTCAATGTTGGTGTTTTCATCCCATCGAACCGGCGGTTTGGATCCGGGTGCCGTGCCATTACCAGTCGGGCCCCGCCATTGCGGCCAGTTTTCCACGGCATTCACGTTTTCAGGTGTGGTCCACTGCCCGATGGCGGCGGCTGTCATAGCGGTCAGGATAAGTTTCTTCATCGATAAAGGTCTGATAGTTCGTGCGCAGGCGGTTGACGGACGGCGGGGTAATTCCCGCCGGAATATCAGACGCACTGCCGGATTTCGTGGTTACAGCGGGGCGCGAATCACCGACAGGCAAGGTTTTGCTTGCCAACCAGGGAGCTTTGAACGATTTACTATTAACCAGACGGGCGCCAGTAGCTCAGTTGGATAGAGCAACTGCCTTCTAAGCAGTGGGTCCGGGGTTCGAATCCCTGCTGGCGTACCATATCTTTCCTCTTTTTCCCCCTGAAATCAGGGTGGAACAGTTTAAATGGTCGAGTTAGGTAACCAAAAGGTTGGTTATTGCTGACCCCATCCTCGCTAAGGCAGTGGCGCAGTCAAGCTCCATTTCACAATGGCAAACTACCCGAAAATGGTTGATCCAGCACATGGAATCGTGAGCCTCAAAGTGAATTTTGATCACCACCGCTCATTCTTTTCATCCACCGCCTCGAAAGCCTTTACTTCGTTTTTTCCATGAAAACCGGGCGTGTGCTTGAGTTGTTTGCGCCATGGTCAGATAGGCACCGACAACGTGGACCTGGAGGCCGCATCGGAGCACGGCGTTGCAGTGTGCAACATTCGCGATTACTGCACCGAATCGGTGGCGCAACACGCCATCACCCTGATACTGAACCTGCT
>JAUIAG010000142.1 GCA_030425355.1 Verrucomicrobiia bacterium | reverse complement strand
GCAGTCTCCTCGACTTCATGCAGGCGCAGCAGCTGCGGAAGACCGCGCTGCGTCACTCCAGCCGCGGCGATGTCGAAGAGGCGGTCAATGCGTGGGTTCAGTCGGTGCAGCAGAATCCGGGCAAAGCTGCAACCGTCCGGGAGTTCGTGGGATTTCTCGTCGATAATGACAACTCCCTGCAGCACATAGGTGAAGCGGTGCGTTTCGGGCAGTGGCTTCTCGATCTGGGACGCACCAACTCAACCGATGCGGTTCTCATGGGCCGAGTCTACAACAAATACGGCTTTCCGGCTGAGACCCTCAAGCTGCTCGAACCAATTCATGAGGAACTCGACGATTCTGTGAGAATCGAATACGTGCGTGCTCTTTTCGAAAATCTCCAGTTCGAGGAGTTTATCGCTGAATATTATCAGCTTTCGGACGAGCTGAAGCAGGACTCGAGAATTGTCCCGTTTTACAAGGCGTACGTCGTGGCCTTCGAGCCGGACATTGACAGGATGAACGCGGCCCGATCCGAACTCCTGGCCATGATCGAAAATGAACCAACCAACGACTTCCTTATCCGCCTGATGTTTCTGGTCGGGATCATCAAGAAGGACACTTCCATTCTGGAGGATATGCTGACACGGCTGACCGCGATCAACGCGGCGCGGCCACGCCACCATCATGCCTTCTGGGCCGTTCTGGCCGAATCCGGAGAGCCGGCCCGAGCCCGCCAGCTGGCCCAGACCTATCCCAATCCGCCGTACACCGCCCGGGGACTGGTATCCCAGTATGAAACTCTCCTCGAGCTGGGATTATACAATGAGGCGGATGAGTATGGCCTCCGCCATATCCAGAAGTTCGGATACGTCCCCCAGCCGTGGTTTGCCATCTGCAACAGCCTGGTGGAGAGGGCTCAGTGGGGAAAGCTGGCTTCCGTTGCCGACCAGATGATGCTGGATTCGAGGATGGTCCGATACTATTCATACGCCGTCTTCTACAAGGGCAAGGCACTTTTCGGTCAGAACCGCTTCACCTCGGCGGTTGAAGCTTTCCGCAAGATTGATCCCAAGGAACTATCCGGGGACGATTCCGCACTCCAGATCGTCAATGATCTCACATCGATGGGCTACCCGCAGGAGTCCAAACGGATTCTCACCGGGATGCTCGATAGTGAGAAGTGGACTGAAAAGAAGGAATTCTGGGTCTCGTATTTTCTCGCCGGCTGGAACACCCGTGATCTGCAGACGGCCATGAGAGCCTCCTCGCAGCTGTATCTCATGGACCCCGCTGACCGTCTGACCGCCTTCAATTACGCCGGATGCCTCATTGCTGAAGGAAAGCAAAAACGGGAGGCCCTCGCCCGAAGCAGGGATATCCTTATCGATAATCCCGACTACGTTCCTGCACTCATCAACCTTTCGCTGGCTCTTCTTCTCAATGATGAAGTCACCGAGGCACGCAATATTCTCGAGCTGCAGCTTTCCCCCACGTCCATGGCTGAGAAGTTTCTTCCCGGTTACTACCTGGCGCTGTTCCAGTTACATTACCAGGCTGGCGAATACCGCAAGGCAGCGGCTGTCTTCCCGCAGATCAAACTGGATCAGATTTACCAGGATCAGGCCAACGATCTCCGCGACCGGATGGACCAAATCAACATCAAGCTCCAGAACTGAAAGCACCCGCCCCACTGATCCAATGAAACTGCCCCGTTGCGGTGCACCGGGATCTTCGGGTTAAACAAAACCGGTTTTCTTCCGAAACGGACTGAGGAAGATTTCATTTTGTTGATTGAGTTGATGACCCGTTTCAATACCCCAGAACGAGCAGAACGGTCGGCCCTTTTTATTGGTGATGGACCGGCACTGATGCGATGTGTTGAGGAGTTCTGCCATTCATCCGGGGTTGTGACCGGCGTTGTTTCCATTAATCCGGACGTCGTGCAGATCGCCGAGTCCCGTGGAATTCCGGTCCTGGCGGTCGAATCTGAATTGCTTCAGGACCCCGCCGGCATGGTTGAGTATTCCCGGTTGCTCCATGAATTTGCCTCAAATTCTTCCTACGACTGCCTGTTCTCAATAGAGAATTCGCTGCTCATTCCCGAAATGATTCTTCGGGGGGCGAATCGCGCCGTGATCAACCTCTACCCCGGCGACCTCGAGCAGAAAATCTGTGTGCAGCCGTTCTCATGGGCTGTGGTTCGTGGCGAAGACAGGATTCCACTGAGCTGGATTCAGGTCGATCCGAATGGGTCGCAAACCCGCCTCGTCCATCAGGAATATGTCGACCTGGCCGCGTCAGAGCCGGTCGGGTCCGCCGATGAAAGGTTCCTTGACTCATGCGCTGAAGGATTCCGCACTGTCTGCAACAGGCTGTACGAGGGCAGCAATTCTTCAGAATTTCCCCGCCTCCAACCTGAGCGTGAAAAGTTTCGTCCAACACCCTTTCTGGGCCGGTCGCCGGGCTGTGTGTGGATCGACTGGTCATGGCCTGCCACAACCATCGCCAACAACGTCAGGGGCGCAAAGCTCGGCTCGCTCCGAAGGCTCTTCGGCCATGTCAAATTCGTCCACCGGGGTGAGTTTCTGATCCTTCACGAGTGCCATGTTCTGCAGAACGGGTCGGGCAGTTCATCAGCACCACCGGAGCAGGATGCTGTTCCGGGGCTCATACGGGACGTTTCAGAAAATGCGGTTTCAGTGCAGACAGGGCAGGGGATCCTTGTTCTCGAACAGATTACTGATCTTCTGGGGCAGTCAGTTTCCCTGTCCGAACGCTTCCGGCCCGGAATGATTCTTGGGGCTAACGAAGAGGCCGACTTTGATCCCATCCAGAGATCCCGTGCCGAAAAATGGATCTCCGAAAGTGTTCGATCCGAGCTTTTCTGGGCTGAAGTTTTCGAACATGCGCAGCCCTTTGCCATCCCTGGATTCTGGCTCTCCGGCACCACCGTGATGAACCATCCCACTCCGATCGGCGGGGATGTGGCAGAGAGTCGTGCCGGCGACAGCATATATCGAAGCGACTGGCACAGCCTTCCCCTCTGGGCTCCCGAATTAAGATCCAGTGCTGAATTATCCCTGTGGCTTTCTGGAATACTCAGCGCCTTTCTGACCCGTCTGGTCGGCTCCCGCCCAATGAGCATTGCCGTCGATGCCAGGTCACTCTTCCCGACCGAAAGAGCATGGCAGAATCTGCTCTGTCCGTTCATTCCGGTTTCATGGACCATAGATCCGGGCATGCCCATCCCCGACAGCTGGTGGGAAAACCGGTCAAGGCTTCTTGAGATGCTGGAGCACGCGCCGTTTCAGATCGACCTGATCCCCCGTCTCAAACCGGAATCCACTACCGGGACCACCGCCCCGGTGTCTCTGGCCGCCTTCTATTCGGAGCATCTCACCGCATACGTGGGGCAGTCCGATATTCTTCACTCCGGCTGGTCCAGCCCGGCCATCGGCATGGAACTGAGTCCGGATAACCGCTTCCGCTTTTTTTCCACCACCCGGTCCATCCACCCGATCATAGCTCAGGGACTTTCCCGGGCCTTCAATCACTTTTTCGACAGCCTCTCGGAAAATCCGGGGCTCGAGCTGCCGTTCCTGAACCTCGGCAATGCCGGGCAAATCCGGAGGCTGGATCCGGCCTTCTCCTTTGAAGAGTCTCCTTCACAAACGGTCATGGACCTCATTGAAGCCCGGGTTCAGAAGTTTCCGGAAAGCATCGCTGTGCAGCAGGGGGAGGACCGACTCACTTATTCGCAGCTGTGGGGCCAAGCCGGCATGGTGGCCTCCACTCTCATGCGTGACGGACTGCGTCCCGCTGACCGTGTCGGCATCTTCATGCACCGGGGACCGGAGTTCGTCATCGCGTTTCTCGGGGCCCTCAGGGCCGGAGCGTGTGTGGTCCTCCTGGCCCGGAACCAGCCGGATGAAAGACTCCGCGTCATGGCTTCCGCCGCGGACTTCGATTTTCTTATCACCGATATTCCGGCTGCGGGTGAGTGCCCCGGCTGGGCGGCTGGCAAGTCCTTTCTCCGGATCGAAAGGCACGGCGGGTCACAGGCCTTCGCGACACCTGCTCACGTTGCTTTCGACTATTCCAGTCCGGCCTATATCATATTCACCAGCGGCTCAACGGGTGTTCCCAAGCCGGTTGTGGTGGGGCACCGTGAATTCATCCACCATTCGCTGGCATTTCAGTCCGCCATGGAACTGGGGCAGCGGGACCGCTGTCTTCAGTTTGCCGGCCTCGGATTTGATGTCTGTCTTGAGGAAATCTTTCCGGCTCTTGCCTCCGGGGCGCGGGTTGTGCTTCGTGACGAGTCGATGATCAGTTCAGCGGCACTCTTCTGGGAACAGGTCCGCAAACTGGAAATCACCATTCTCAACCTCCCGACAGCTTTCTGGTATTCACTGGTCGATGAATCCACGCCGGAGATGATTGCCCCATGTGTCCGGCATCTGATTGTTGGAGGGGAGCGGGTTGATGAGGTGTATCTCAAACGCTGGTTCGAGCTGAACCCGCTTCGAATCCGATGGTGGAATGGCTACGGGCCGACCGAGACGACAATCACCGCCACTCTGTATGCGGTGGATGTGCCGCCGGAAACCCCACACCAGGGCAACACCGTTCCCATCGGCTATGGCCTCGGGTGCTGCGATATCTTCCTTGTCGACGCACTCGGAAAAACTCTCCCTCCGGGTATACCCGGTGAAATCCTCATAGCCGGCAGTGGTGTGAGCCGCGGCTATCTCAACCTGCCTGAACAGACCGCTGAACGATTCATTGAGGCACCTGTGGTTGGACGATGTGTGGATCATTCCCGCGCCTACCTTTCCGGAGATTTCGGGTGCATGCTCCAGGACGGGTCCCTCCAGTTTCTGGGACGCGATGACAACCAGGTCAAAATCCGCGGATACCGACTCGAACTCCATGAAATCGAACAGAAGATCGAAAGCCTCCATACAGTCGATCAGGCCATCGTTCTGGACTTTGCCCCCAATGGTGAACAGACGCGCATCCTTGCCGGGTTCATAAAATTCGCGGAAACCGCTGCCGGTGCGTCGGACATGTCCGCTCTCCGTTCAGATCTCGCACGCGACCTCCCGGATTATATGATCCCGTCAGTTCTGCTCGAAATGAAGTCATGGCCTCAGACCGTGAATGGAAAGATAGATTTCCGGGCACTCAGAGCGGCGGCCGAAGAGGCATGGCGGCCAAGCCGTTCAGAGAGGGCCATTCCCGATCTGGAAGCACTCACTCCGTTGCAGAAGCAGTTGATCGGGATCTGGAAGGATATTGTTCACGACCATCCGGGATCCCTCGACAGCAGCTTCTTTGATGAAGGCGGAGATTCACTGGGCGCCATCCGGCTTCTCTCCAGAGTTGGAACGGTTTTCAATACCAGCGTGACGCTTTCGGATTTCTTTGCCCGTCCCACAGTCAACGGTCTCACCGCGATCCTTCAGGAACATCAGATCCATTCGCCTGAAAGCAGCTCAGCTGCTTCCGGCACATCGGCTGCACCTGCTCATCCGGCTCCCACATCATTGTTCGTGCCACTCCGTGAATCCGGTAGGGGCCACCCCGTCTTTTTCCTTCCGGGCGGTGCTGGAGGGGATGTGGAGACATTCATATACCGGGCAATGACGGATCTTCTGGGAAAAGACCTCAGCGTCTACGCCTTCCAGCCACTTCAGCCGGGCATGGATGCCTTCCCTTTCGACGGGGTTGAGTCCATGGCTGCCAACTGTATCGACGGCATGAAGCAACTGCATCCGGACGGACCATACTTCATCGTGGGGGACTGCATTGGCTCCATCCTCGCTTTTGAAGTGACCAGCCGCCTTGAAGCTTCCGGTGCCGAAGTTGCCATGGTCGCCCTGCTTGATTCCCGGCCGTCCATGCACCGTGAAAGTGCCATCGAAGCCGCCTTCAATGCTGAAGAACATACCTCACCGGTGATGGAGCGGCTGCGGAGGATCGGAGGACATATTTCCTCGCTTGCCCGAATCAGCCCGCTTAAGTGGCCTGAATACTTCCGGAAGAGACGGGAGAGGATCCTTCTCTACCAGCAGGCCGGTGATGCCGTTGTTGAGCCGCTCATGGAATCGAAAGTTCCCGAGGCACTCGGAAACACTTTCTTTGAGATGCTTCTGCAACATGAGCCGCCCAGGATTGCCGCACCGATTGAAGACTTCATGCCCGAAGACCAGAAGGATGTGCCGATTGAAGATACCTGGAAGTTCATCTCCTCCGGGGTCTACACCCGCCATTTTTTCAGAGAAGCCGATCATGACCGCTATATCGGGCGGCCACTCGAATATGTCCGCGACAAGAAACTCGATCTTATCAGGACGCTGGACTCGAGGCTGCGGGACCACGGGGCTGTCAATTCAGACGGAGCCGAGCCAACCACGACATCGGTTTCTGCCTGACAGTCATTCCACTCTCCATCCACTCACACGCTCTCTCTCTTTGATTCATTCACGGATCGGTGAATGGCGGGTTTTCAAAGAGTCGTCCTGAATCGGTGACACGCGGATCCTCAAGCTGGTGGAGTCTGTCCAGCAGCTGTGTCCTGAGGCGGCTTCGGACTTCCCGGAATGCCTCATCCATCGCCACATTTCTCATCTGGTGCGGGTCTGTTTGCAGATCATAGAGTTCCTCGCCCGGCCGCTTCCCGAAGCCGAGATCATAGATTGGTGCCACTGCGGGATTGTCCCGGTTGGCAATCATCCATGCTTTGGTGGGGCTGGCATCAAGATCGCCGAAGCAGATGAACGTGTTGTTCTCGAGATCATTCCACGAAGGTCTGGCTGAGTCGGTGACAGATCGCGGATCTCCCATGGGCCACCGGTCCGGTTCAAAGTTGATGATGTAAAGAAACTGATCCGTTCTCAGGGCCCGCTGCGGATACGGGAGATTTCCTTCGCGGGCTCTGGCTACATGCCTTTCACGGCCGGTGATGACCCAGTTCCGCTGGCGGTCATGCCAGCCATCCGCACGCGAATGGAGCAGTGGGAGAAAGCTGCGTCCCGTCATCACATCGGGAATGCCTGCCCCGGCCGCTTCCAGAAATGTGGGTGCCAGATCCATCAGGTTGATGAAGTCCTCCATGACGCGTCCCCCTGCTGCGGAACCCCACCGCACTGCCAGCGGAACCGCCACACCGAAGTCGTAGAGATTGCATTTGCCTCTCGGGAAGCCCGGCGCCCCATGATCGCCGCTCACGACCACAAGCGTGTTCTCGAGTTCCCCGCGGGATTCCAGCTGCTTGAGGATGACCCCGAGTCCTGCGTCAAATGCCTGGATTTCTCCGAAGTAATCCGCCATGTCCTGGCGCACTTCATGAACATCCGGCAGAAACGGCGGCATTTTCCCCTTGAGTGAATCCGGGTCGATATCCCACAGTCGCCTGCCCGATCCCTTGATCCATTTTCTGTGCACCAGAGTCGGGCCGAACCAGTAACAGAAAGGCTGCCCTTCCTCCCGGTCATCAAGGAAGGACTTAAAATTCGAGGCAACCTCATCCAGGAGCTGTGACTTGGCCATTTCCATCGGTATGCCGGATTCGATCGATCGCGTCACTGTCTGGGAAAAGGAGTTGAATTGTCTGCCTGCCCCGTCGTAGGCGAATTGTCCGCCGCCGAATGGTGCATCATTGGGCGTCCCCGGACTCCACACCTTGTAGGTTTCACCGATATGGTAGCCTTTGTCCTTCAGGATGAGGGGAAAACTGGGGATATCCGGATCCCACACTGCCCCCTGAAGAATCGCGGCACGGCCGGTGCGGAAGAAATACTGTCCGGAGAGTATGGAGGTTCTGCAGGGAGTGCAGGACGGCGCGGTGACAAAGGCATTCCTGAAAAGCACACCTTCGCGGGCCACACGATCAAAATTCGGTGTCCTGATGACGTCATTCAATGTGCCTGGACCGTCCAGATCCGCATAGGCGCCGGCATATCGTCCCCAGTCATCGGCAAAAGCAAAGAGGATGTTCGGCCGGGCTGTCCCGGCGCAGTATCCAACCGATGTCAGCATCAACATCAGCGGAATCAACAGACACGGAAAGGCATTCAGCCTTCTGGCGAAATGGATCTTTTTCATGGGTGCCGGACAGCCTATCTCAGCTGGCGCAATCAGGCAACCGGGCTCATTCGGGCACTGCAAGCAGCGGGCAGTTGGTGTCGCGCAGCACCTGTTCCGTGGTGCTGCCGCGAAGTGCATCCAGAAATCCGTGCCTTCCGGAGGTCGTCATCACCACGAGGTCGACATCCAGGTTTCTGGCCGCATGGACAATGGAATCAGTCACATGTCCCTTCACCGTGACACTGCGCCAGGCTGCAGTCGGGTCCTCTGTCGGGAACCTCACGGACGGTCCGTCGCCGTCGGCTCCCACGTGGATGGTGATAAACTCCACATCCCGCACACCCAGCTGGCGGATGAATTGACCCGCGGTGTCCACCGCCTTCTGCGGAGACGGGCTCCTGTCCACCGGCACAAGAACCCGGCGCACAAAAAGACTCCCGTCCACCATGGAAACAAATCCATCGCACCCATGCGGAATGAAAAGAGTCATCACATGGGAATGCCTGGCGAGCGGTGCGGCCATCTCTTTCTTGAGCCATCGCATGACTCCATGGTGCTGGTGCGCTGCCAGAACGATCAGATCCGGTCTGTGCTTCTCAAGAAATCGAAGCACTGCATCCAGCGGATCCTTGTTCTCACTCAGAACCTTCTGGATCTTCAGACCAAGCCGGCCGATTTCCTCGCGGGCCGATTCCTTCGTGATAAGCCCCCATTGGCTGAGAAGTTCACGCACGCCGGGAAACTCGGACCAGCTGAGTTTTTCATGCGGGTCAAAAACATGGTGGACATGGAAATGTGCCCCGCTCAGAAGGGCAAACTTGATGGCATGCGCGAAGGCGACCTGACTGGCTTCGGAGAAATCCGAAGGATGGTAGATTCGGTGGAGTTGGGTATCCGTGCTCATGAGATTGGGTAAATCAACTGTGCCCCAGTCTACCACATCCGCCCTGCAGCCCGAACCACTGATTTTGGTCCCTTCTGCACAGGGATTGCTGTCTCCGGATTATTACAGTGAGAATCCCTGATTGCCGCGGGTGATCTGGAATGCCAGCAGTTCCTCCTGTCCGGATAGGCCATCAGCATCCATTGCATACAGAACGGGAGAAGGTGCCCCGGAGGTCAGGCTGAGACACTGACTGATTCCCGGGTGAGGCACTCCACCGTTTGTCAGACACCAGACCGCGCCGCTGGCTTCGAGGCCTGTGAGAATTTCAGTCCGGTCCCGGGTGGGCATTTCCATCACATGAAACCCGTGATGCCGGATGGAGCCGCCATACGGCAGTGTCACCCGCACCCGGATTGAGAGCCTTTCCGCCACCCATGAAAGCACGGGATCGTTCTCCGCCATCACCACCGAGCCGTCCATTTTATGTATCAGGTCGGCGATATGCTGCAGCAGCATCCGGCCCACTTCATCTGGAACCGCATTGGAGTCGCCGGAAAATCCCGGCATGACAGCCAGTATCGGACTGGATACTTTTCCTTCCCGCCCTCCGGAGATTGACTCCGACACTGAAGGCCATTGATAAATTTTCGACCGGACTGCGTCCAGTCCACCATCGCCCTGAATACTCATCCACGAGAACCGTGCCGGATCATCTCCTGTGCGCTTCAGATAATCACGGAATTCGGCCTGGTGTGTCTTCTCGCATCCGTGCTCCAGAAAGACCACCCGCTGTGCCAGCGGATGGGTGGCGTAGCTGCTCATGGTGCGGACAAACAGTTCTTCGGATGGACCGCGCGACACGCCGCAGCCCTCGGTGTGGGCCAGTGCCCGGAAATGGAGATCCGGATAGCGCTCCGAAAGTTCGTCGGCGAACATGGAGGCGACCTGACTGGAGCACAGACTCGTCGGCACGAGGATGTGATACTTTCTGGATGGCTCCGGCAGCCGGACAGCGGGCAGGTCACCTGACGGATCCATCCTGTCGTGAACGGGAACGGGCTTTCCATCGGGCTGGTCCATCGACAGCACGGCAGCGAGGTCTTCCGGCCCGGAAAGATGCCAGGTGCGCCAGATCTGGGCCTGCGAATGTCCGGCCCGTTCTCCAGTGGACAGCTGTCCGCCGGCCACCCTGACCATGTGATCAAATGATTGTGCCGCCAGCTCCTCCATCGGCATGCCGTCGAGGTATTCGCCCGCATTGATGTCCATGTCCTTCCTCAGAAAATTGAAACGCTGAGTTGTCGTCACAATCTTAAGGGTTGGGACAAAAGGGAAGTTGGTGATCGACCCGTTGCCGGTAATGAAGAGAATCATGTTGCATCCCGAGGCAGTCTGGCCCGCGATACTCTCGAGGTCGTTCCCGGCGCTGTCCATGAAATGGAATCCGCTTTCTTTCATGGGCTCGGAGTATTCAATGACGTGATCCAGTCTGACATCCGGACTCTTTTTATTGGCGGCCCCGATACTCTTGATGATGATGTTGTAGAGGCCTCTGAAGATGTTTCCACCGCTTGGATTCCCCTCGGCACTGTGTCCGTGCCAGCCGGCCATTTCCTGAAACCGGTGGACCATGTCCATAAACTGACGGGCCACTTCGATATTTCTGACACGGGCGAGGACATAGGACTCCGCACCAATAAGCTCCGAGGTCTCCGCAAGATTGGCAGCACCCCCGTGGCGCAGAATTTCCCGCGCCATCAGTCCGGCAAGGGGGTTGCCCGACATCCCCGAGAAAGCGTCGGATCCGCCGCACTGCAGGGCCACGCGGAGGTGGGACAATGGCCTGGCTGTGCGCTTTGACTCACCTGCAGACCGGACCATTGTGTCGAGAATTTCCCGTGCACGGCCGACACACTCGTGAACCGGCCGGCCACCGATACTCATGCACCGGTGACTGACGTCCTCCAGCGGGTAGCCGTGCGCCTTCATGAATGCCAGAAGGGAGGCGTTATTGACCGGCTCACCGCCTTCATCAACCAGCAGCACAGCACCGGCATTCGGGTGCGTCACCCAGCCGGCGAGTGTCCGGAGGACAAGCTCGTGATTATTCTCCCGGTGCTGCGATCCGCCTTCGGTGTGGTGCACAGCTCGCACGCCATCAAAGTCCCCATGCTGCTTTTTCCATCCGTCCGGGATGGACTTTTCCATCAATCGGATGAAGCCCGCGACCCGCGATGAAACGCCGAGAATCACAACATGATTCCTCGTCCCCGAGCCCCGTCGGGATCCACGGTCAAATCCCTGAAATGTGCCAGGCGAATCATGAAGAGGCACCTGTTCCGTGACTCTGACAGTGCCGGACCCGATGGTGAACTCCGCATGCCAGTCGCTGAAATTCGGATGATTGGGGATGACCCATCCTGTCCCCCGAAGTCGGAGATCCCTCAGAGTGGCTTCATTGAAAAGTGCCTCTCCCGGTTCAATGTCGCGCAGCGCCTTGCCGAACGGGAGTCCCCAGGACAGCAGCGGCGTGCCGGTCGGGATATGCTCAGAGGCAATGCGGTGTCCCTCAAGTACGGTCCATCGGAGGTGCCATGCCTGACTTTCGGGGACCCGAATCCATTCTCCCGGTTCCAGGTCCTGCAGGACAATGATGACATTGTCGCCCCGGTGGGCCCTGCGGGTGACATGGTCCAGTTCATGAACCGTCTTCACTGTGGAGGTCATTGTGCCCGTATATTAATGCAGACACGTGCTCACTGAAAATGGATTTATCCACGTCGGAACACCCGCATTCAACTGTTGCAGGCGGGAATTTCATTCTTTGACTCCTGCCGCTCTGCCGTGGAATACTTCAATGACTCAACTATCCGGTTCCAGCCCGTATGAGGCCCGTTTCAGAATCAAGGACGGAATGCTGCCCGCGGGCACGGAACTGAATCAACCGGGGAACGAGGGAAAACATGTCATACCACCAGCCGCAACTTTTGCAGATTACGAGAGCGCGATGGGGGCTCCTGTTCGTGCTCATGGCGCTGCTGGCCGGCACTGTCCCGTGTCACTCAGCGTCATCCGATACCGGGGAAACCAGTCACTGGGCCTTCCAGCCACTCCGTCGCCCGGTGATTCCATCTGTCACCGACCATTCGGGACTTCTCAATGAAGTGGATTATTTCATCCAGGCCGCTCTGGAGTCCCGTGGACTGCACATGGCGGGTCCAGCTGAACCACTGGACTGGATCAGGCGGGTTTCATTCGACCTCACCGGGTTGCCTCCAGAGCCCACGATGCTGCGCGACTTCCTCGACAACCCCTCCGAGTCTGCCAGGATCAGGGTTGTTGAAAACCTTCTGGGGTCACCCCGATATGGCGAGCGCTGGGCCCAGCACTGGCTGGATGTGGTCCGCTACGCCGACACCCATGGATTTGAGGTCAACACTCCCCGTCCCAATGCATGGCCGTACCGGGACTACGTGATAGAGGCATTCAATGATGACAGGCCCTATGATCAGTTCATCCGCGATCAGCTTGCCGGCGACGCCTACGGGGTGGATGCCGCCACCGGATTTCTTGTGACCGCCGCGGCACTTCTGCCCGGGCAGATCGGCCAGGATGAGGAATCAAAGAGGCTGGCGCGCCAGGATGAACTCAGCGAGATCGTGACCAATATCGGCGAGGCGTTCCTCGGACTCAGCATCAGCTGCGCCCGGTGCCATGATCACAAATTCGATCCTGTTTCAGCGCGCGAATTTTATTCCATGCAGGCGTTTTTCTCCGGGGTGAAATTCGGCGAGCGGATGGTTGCTGATCCGGAGGCGATGGCCGAATGGCGCCGGCTGCGTGACCGACTCCGATCGGTTGACCGGGAGATTGCCAATGCCGGCCCGGCTGCCGCACCGGCACCGGCCCGGGACTCCGGCGACGAAAGTCCGCTCCCGAGGGCTCCCGTAAGCACACTGGTGAACCACGACCGGTTCGAGGCGGTGACCACCGGCCGCCTTCGCCTGGTCATCGAATCGACCATGGTCGACAACCGTCGCGAGCCCTGCATTGATGAGCTGGAAGTTTACACCACGGATGGCATCAATGTCGCCCTTGCGTCAGCCGGCGCCACCGTCACCGCCTCCGGCAGCAATGTCAGTCCCAACCGCCATGAACTCCGTCTCATTCATGACGGCATTTACGGCAATTCCAGCAGCTGGATGTCCGACAGTAAGGGCAGGGGATGGGTCGAGGTCCGCTTCGACCGGGACTACACCATCCACCGGGTCCAGTGGGGCAGGGACAGGCTGGGCGAATTCTCAGACCGGCTGGCCACTCAGTATCATATTGAAGTTGCGGATGATTCGGGCACATGGGTCCGGGTTGCGGA
>JAUIAG010000470.1 GCA_030425355.1 Verrucomicrobiia bacterium | reverse complement strand
TGTCTCCTTGGGCTGAATCCAGCCCCTTCTGGTTCCAGCCCAAGGAGACATTCCCCATCGAATGGGGTATCACAAACCTTGAGCACGGTGACTTCGACGGCGATGGCCGGATGGATCTGCTGGTCGTCGAAAACAATCGGGCAAAAATTCACATCCTTTGGAACCGTGACCCCGATGCGCCGGTGCAGTTGGCCACCGGTTTTGGATCCACGGCCATCAACGAACTGCCCCCGGATGCCCGGTTCAAAATGGATGCCATCACTTCCGAACGCCGCATCATCGATCTCGAAACCGGTGACCTCAACAATGACGGCATGCCGGATATCGCCTACTTCGGCCAGCCCGACGGCCTCGTGGTGCACTTCAACAAAGGGAACAGGAAATGGGAGACACCTCTTGAGATTCCCGCGGAAGCAGGACAGATCAACATGAACTCGCTGGACATCGGCGACCTCAACAATGACGGACTTGAGGACCTTATCCTGCTTGCTGAGGATGCCGCCTACGTTTTCCATCAGCAGCCCGGCAACAAACTTGGCGAAGCGGAGAAAATTGCTCTATCCAGCGGGGTCCGCGGACTACTGGTCCAGGACCTGAACAACGACGGCCTGAATGACCTCGCCCTCCTGGCATGGGAATCCGAGACCCCCATCCGGATCCGGTGGCAAACAGACGGTGTGCTCGGACCGGAAATCCACTACCGGCTCCCGGCTATCGGTGCCTACGACATCCGTGACCTCAACCACGACGGAATCCCCGAAATCATCTGTATCGAAAGCCGTTCGAATGATGTCTGTATCTACCAGTTGAATGAGGAGCCGCTTCCGGAAATCATCTCCGGCCTCGGACAGGGACAAATCAAGCTGCTGGCCGTCGACATCGACGGGGCCATCGGAGATGCATTCCTCTGGGCGGATCTCAATGGCGATCAGCGCGATGACCTCATCCTGCCCGATCCGCAAAGCGGACAGCTCATCTACATGGAACAGGACAGCAGCGGACGACTGGATGACCTGCGTAAATATCCAAGTCTTTCCGGCATCGAAAGTATTGCCGTCGGCGACTGGAATAACGACGACTCGCCAGAACTTTTTCTGCTCAGTCCGGATGAAAAAACAGTTGGACAGACCGGACTGGACGAACTGGGCAAGATTCCGTTTCCGGTGCCGGTGCCGGTGAAGGGACTTCCACTGGCGATGAGTTTCGGACACTTCCATGACAGGGAATACTCGGGACTGGCAGTCATCGCCGAGGATCCCGACAGTGCAGCCCGCAGCCTCCAGCTTTTCGTCGATGGTGAACAGGTCCACAGCCAGATCCTCGATACGGACTACCGCGGCACTCCGTCCTCAATCCACATCACCGACGCCGACCACGACGGATTCGCCGACATCGTCCTCCTCACTCCATATCAGGATCTTAAAATCCTTCGGGGAACAGCCTCTGATTTTGACGAAATAAATGTTCCGCCTCCCGGTGGCACCACGGAGTCAGGCATGCTCAGGGTCATTGATTTCAACAGCGATGGCAGTGAGGAAATGGTTTTCGCCATTCGGAATTACATCCGCATCACCAGCCTCGTCAACAGTGGCTCAGCGGAGGAACCAAAGTGGAATTTTCAGGTCATCGAACAGGTCAATGGTTCGTCCGGCACATCTGTCATCCGGGCACCCATATATTTTCCGGGTGATGGAGAAGTCCCGGAAACACTTGGTCTGCTGGATACCAGCCAGAGCACTGTCTCATTCTGCCGCAGGGATGAATCCGGCACATGGAAAATTGCCAGAAATTACCGACTTGATATAGAGCAGATATCAGCCATGCAGAAAATCCATGCCGGGGCCTCTCCAACCGGCACCATTGCCCTCTCCGGCTCAAATTTTGTGGCATGGCTGGCCCGCGAGGAAAAGGCCTTTCAGCTGAGTCGAATCTCTCAATACCAGACCCGGATCAATCGCGGAAAACTCTATGACCTCATCACTGGTGACCTGAACAATGACAGGCAGCCCGACCTCATTTT
>JAUIAG010000141.1 GCA_030425355.1 Verrucomicrobiia bacterium | reverse complement strand
ATTTTCAGCCATCGCAGCCTGCCCGGGATAGAGGAGCCTCAAGCCCCAATGCCATGCACCGGAATTCCAGCGTCTCCGCATTTGTTGTGGCGTCCGCCGTGGTGACACCCGGCCGGTGGGCGTCCCCGGGATCGCCGGCGTCCCCGCCGGCCTGTTTCACAAGCCCGGGAGCCCACGATTCAGCAGCTGGTGCCACATTTGTGCCTGGCACCGGCTCATTCAACCGGCCTGCGGGCTGGAAAGAAAAAAGAGCATGGCACCTCAATCCGTGAACGAGGAAGGGCGAGAGGTGAGGGGCGAAGGGCGGTTAATCCAAATATGGTGAAGATTTTGCATTGATAAAATGTCGCGGCTCCGGCTATGGTGGGAACTGTATCCCACATCGGACTTTGTTCAGGTCTTCAGTCAGGCATTCCCTGGCTGTTTTGTCCCTGTGGAATACGCGTAAAAACAATTAGAAATACTCATTCTAATCAAAAAACATATGAATAACCAAAAGTCCCTATCACTTCTATGGTGTCTTGGGATTGTGGTGGCGTTGATGCCATTTCAATCCCGGGCCGCCTTCGATCTACGAATATACGGTGGTGGAGCTGCATTTGGCGGATTTGATATTGAGGGGACGGCGGTGGCCGATCTCGTCGATGACACCACCTATCCGAATGCGCCCAACGCTGTGGAAACCGTGACGGCGGTTGTTGGAGAAGGCGGAATCGCCCTGATTGAACTGACAACAGGAAAGTTTGAATTTCAGCAGGCTTTCAACGGGTTCAGCATTGGCGACAGCGGCCTCAACAATTACGGGGGTGCGGTTTCAGCGCTCCTCTATCCACCGGCGACCGGCAACTACACATTCTATGTGCGTTCAGATGACAGCTCTCAGCTGTTTCTCAGCACGGATGAGACACGTGGCAACCTGGCGCTGATCGCCGAGGAGACCGGCTGCTGCAATCCATTGACAGCCAATGCCTCCGAGCCTGTCGCGCTTGAAGCTGGTCAGGCCTACTACATCGAAATCCTCTGGAAAGAGGGCGGCGGCGGCGACGGCTTTCAGGTGGGGTGGTCCTTTGAGGGCGGCCCGGCCGGGGTCATTCCCGGTGGCTATATCCAGCGCGACATCAGCTCGTATGCGCTGGGGATCAATGGTGTTCCCGCCTCGGAGGGATTGATTTTCACACCGGGCGATTTCACCAGCTTCAATGCTCTCGAACCGATTATTCCGGAACGCGGTTCCCACGATCTGGTCGCGGAATTCGACTTTGATGGTGTGGCCACCATCCAGTGGCAGGTTAACAGCGGCTCGGGTTTTGAAGACATCGAAGGCGCCATTTCTCCGGTGCTGACCGTTGAGGGGGATGTCAACAATGACGGCAACCGTTACCGGGTTGTCATCAATGGAGAAACCTCCCCCACAGAATATTCCGTGACCGTGGAGCCGGACACCGAGATCCCGGTTGTGGAATCCGCCACACACGGCGGGAATCCCAACGGACTGCTGATTACGTTCTCTGAAGCAGTAACAGAGGAGACGGCCACCGATCTGGATAACTTCACACTGGATGGTTCCGCGCTTCCCGGAGACACTGTCGCGACCCTGAGCGATGATGGTCTGACCCTCACTCTGCTGGGGTCTTTTGAATTCAAGGTGGGTGATTCCAAGCCGTTGGAAATCTCGGGAATCACCGATCGCGCTGCATCACCCAATTCCATTGAGACGACCGAGTTCACCATCGATTACTCCGCAGGTGGCTCCATCATCAATGCCGAAGGGCTGCTGAGCTACTGGAACTTCGAAGGTTCATACAATGACGCTGCCAAGGGTCTGCCTGGCAACGCCAGCACCGTGGATGACAACGGCACTGCCGGTTCGGGTGTTTCCTTTGAATCCGGTGGACCGGCCGGAACCTACGGCCTTTTCAATGGCCAGGGCGATACCTCACTTGTTGAGATTCCGAACAGCGACGACATCCTTGCCGACGGCGAGGATTTTTCCATCACCGCCTGGTTCCGGGTGGACACCTTTGACAAGAGCTGGCAGGCCATCGTGGCTCACGGTGAATCAAATGACTGGCGTATCCACCGGAATGGAGGGAACAACGAACAGCTGGCATTCAAGGGTGGCAGTGCCGAACCCACAGGAGGATCACCTGTCAGCCCAATCAATGACGGCGAGTGGCACCATGTGGTGGGCACCGTCGTCGATGGTGTCGAAGCCCGCCTCTACATCGATGGCGAGCTGGTCAACACCATCGCCACTTCCAGCATCGCCAGCAACGGGGCTCCGAGGATGATGATCGGCGGAAATCCGGACACCGCCGGTGATGCTTTCCGTACCTGGAACGGCGGCATTGACGAAGTGACCCTTTGGAGTCGCGCCCTCTCTGAGGACGAGGTGGCGACTCTGGCTTCCAGTGGATCACTGGCCGGGGGCAGCCTTGGACCCATTTCCATCAAGACCCAGCCACTGGCTGCCGCGGATGTCCCGGAGCACCAGGAAGTTGAACTCAAGGTCGAGACGGACGGTTCAAGCACCGGTCTCGGCTTCCAGTGGTACTTCACGCCGGAGGGAGGCACCGAGGCGACCATGCTGGAAGGTGCCACTTCAGGGACTCTGAAGTTCATCGCCGGGCCTTCCAGCGCCGGATCGTATTATGCGGTGGCCAGAAACTGGTTCAGCGATGCGACGACCGAGACCGTGAGTGTTTCAGTGGTCCCGGACACGACTGCGCCAACCGTTGTCTCAGCTTCCGGATCTCCATTGAACAACAGCGTGACTGTGACATTCAGCGAACCTGTCACCGCGGAATCGGCCGGAAACCCTGACAACTACTCCATTGACGGTCTGGATGTCACAGGCGTCACCGTGGTCAGTTCAACCATCGTCAATGTAGCAACCGAAGAGCAGGATGAAGGCACAAAATACACTCTGAATATCAGTGGTATTCTGGATCTTGCTGAAACTCCTAACACGGCGGAGACATCAGTTTCATTCAACTCCTTCAAACTCGGCAAAGGCGGTCTGACCGTTCTTTTCTACGAGGATGCCGGAGGTGAATTCTCCGACTTCTTCCCCGACAACCGCGGTCGGGGTATGTATCCCGACGGGTTCGCTCCTTTTGGCACCGGCGTCAACATAGATGACATACGCAATCGTCTGTCAACTGTGACAACCTACTTCGAATCACCCGCAACGGGAGATATCAACGTGGCTCCTCCAGCCAACGTTATTGATAACTATGCCCAGGTTGTTTTCGGTTTCATCGTCCCGCCCGAAACCGGTAACTACCGTTTCGCCATAGGGACAGATGATAACTCGGAACTCTATCTCTCATCCGATGAAAGTCCCGACAACTCCGCGCTCATAGCCAATGAGCCGGGCTGGAACGCTGTTCGAGAATACGAGAACCAGGGCAACCAGTCCGAGCCGATCTTCCTTGAAGCGGGCAACCGTTACTATGTGGAGGCCATCATGGCTGAAGGCGGCGGAGGTGATAACCTTGCCGTAGCGTGGACCTTCTCAGCGGACGGAGATCCGGCAACCATCGCTCAGGGAGCTCAGCCGATACCGGCTGAATACCTCTGGAGTTATCTCCCGGTCAATGACCAGATCACCATTGTTGGAGCATCGCCGGCCGATGGCGATACAGGTGTCTATTTCGACAACACAGCCATCAGTTTCGGCCTGCGCGACGGACTCAATAACGTCATCGACCCTGATTCGGTGGTGCTGTCGGTGAATGGGCAGCCTGTGGAAGCAGTGGTGACCAAGGATGGTGAGGAAACCTCTGTATCCTACGCTGGCAGTGATCAGAACTACGGGCTTGGTGCCACCGTCAATGTCTCCGTGACCTGGTCCAATACCGACGGCGAGGGAGGATCGCTTTCATGGTCCTTCGAAACCGAGTCCATACCGACTCTGCAATACGCAGCACCTTTATCCGGTGCCGGCGATGAGGGTATGCTCGTCACAGTCCGCCAGGGTCTGGATGACAACGGAGGAACACGACCAAACAACACCGAAAGCGCTGAAGCTCAGATTGCGGAAGAATGGGGCAACATCGACTTCGAGCGCGATGATGTCGTGGTGGACTACATCAACCACAATCAGGACGCCGGCGGAGCCGCCGGACGATTCGCCGATGACATCAGCATGATCGAGGCGGATCTGATGTCTGCTGACAGCACCGATTCCATCACATGGCAGGTGATCACCTACATCGAGTTCCCGGAAGCCGGTCCTGTGACCATGACAGTGAACTCCGACGATGGCTTCCGCGTTACCCACGGCGAGGATCCTGCGATCTCCGACGATGACATCGAACTGGGTGTCTTCAGTGGCGGACGCGGAGCGGCTGACACCACCTTCCGCTTCATTGTTCCCGAACCCGGTATCTATCCGTTCCGACTCCTCTGGTATGAAGGCGGCGGCGGAGCCAATGTCGAGTGGTGGACACAGGACAGCGCCGGAGTCCGTCATCTCATCAATGACCCCTCCGACGAGGCCGCATTCAACGCCTTCACATCAGCATCACCGATCAGCATGGTCGGCGGCGGTGGCGGCGACGCCGAAATCACCGCCTTCACCTCGGAAGGTGGAAATATCAGCATCACCTACACCGGCACCCTGCAATCCGCACCGGCAGTCACCGGACCGTGGACCAATGTGGATGGCGCCTCCAGTCCGCACTCCGAAGCCATCGGCGACGGAGCCAAGTTCTTCCGGGTCGTTCCCTGACCGGGCATCGACACAGAAAACCGGATACATCTTCATCAGGTTAAAAACTCAGGGGCCAGTCAACGGACTGGCCCCTTTTTCATGCCCGGATGTTGATGCCGCACCGTGCTGATACAGTCTGTGCCAGGCACCGGCCGACCGACCGGCATAAAAGCTGGGGACCTGTTCGCATTTCCTGCTTGTTTCAAGTCCTGCCTGAAGATATTGTTTTTACAAATCATGACACTTTCCGCGTTCACCATGCACCTGCGGCGTGCCATTGCTTTGAGGCCGTCCGTTTTTCTGATGGCTGCTGCGATGGTTTTTGTTGTCGGGTGCTCGGATGGCGGTGACGGCGGGAGTGAGTCATCGGGGAATGCAGGCAAGCCGGCGGACTCCGCTGTGCCGGATTCAGCCGGGGTGGATTCCGGGGTCGAGATCAGAACCGATTCAATCGCGGTTGCTCCCGGGCTGGAAGAGGGGAGCCGTGAATACGTTGCGCCACTGGCGGATTCCTATAACCGTATCGATCCCCGGCAGGATGGATGGGAGAGCGAAGCCTTCAGTGAGGCAGCAACCAGCACGCTCAAGAAACTGGCCAAATCCCTTGCCGATCCAGCGAAAGTCCGGGAGGGAGCCATTGAAGATATCTTTGCGGACGGAGCCGCTTTGAGCCTCCGCCCCGATTCGACCGCGGAAGTGTATCGCGACGGGGTTTTTGCCGTGAGGCGTGGCAGCGCCGATGATGCCATGGCAGCGGTTTCACCGGTTGAGGCATTTCAGGTTCTGCTTCAGCCCCTGATGGAATCCAAAAAAATTGATGCGAGTGTCAAACTGTGGAAAGTGGAGCCGCTGGAGAACGCGGTCAACACGCGGGTCTTTTTCAACGCGTCGGGAAAGTCAGCCGACGGGCGGATGCAGATCAACACCGAGTGGCTGTGCCGCTGGACTCCGGATGCCGGACACCCTGAACTTGAGGCCATCGAGTTTCTGTCTTACGAGGAGACCGAGCGACTGGGCGGATCCGGATCGCCGTTGCTGGCCGATGCCACCCGGGCCGTTTTTGACAACTCGGAAGTCTATCGGCAACAGCTTCTGACCACGACGGACCACTGGCGCTCCCGGTTGCCCCGGAGTCTTGGACTGGACGTGGTGGCCAATCACGGCCTTGCCATCGGCGATGTGAATGGTGACCGGCTGGAGGATCTGTATCTCTGTCAGCAGGGCGGTCTCCCCAACAGGCTTTTCCTGCAGCAGCCGGACGGGACATTGCGCGATTTCACTGAGGAGAGCGGCACAGGGTGGCTGGACTACTGCTCGGCGGCTCTCATCATCGACCTGGACGGCGATGCCGACCGCGATCTCGTCATCTCCCAGGATTTTCAGCTTATTTTCATGGAGAATGACGGCAGCGGGCACTTTTCCAGCACCCGGATGGTGCCATCCTATTCCCAGACATTCTCCCTCAGCGCGGCCGATTTCGATGAGGACGGCGATCTGGACATTTTCGCCTGCGGCTACAACCCCTCACCGGAGCGGGAAAGAACCGGGACCCTCGGCGAACCGATGCCCTACCACGACGCCAGAAACGGCGGCAGGAACCTGCTTCTCCGCAATGACGGCGGACTGAATTTCACCGAGATCACCAGCGAAGCGGGCCTCGACCACAACAATAACCGCTTCAGTTTTGCCGCAGCGTGGGTCGACTTCGACAATGACCGCGACCTCGATCTCTATGTGGCCAATGACTACGGCCGTAACAACCTCTATCGCAACACCGGCGGACACTTCGAGGATGTTGCCGCGGAACTGGGCGTTGAAGACATGTCTGCCGGGATGTCCACCAGCTGGGCCGACCTGAACCACGACGGAGCCATGGACCTGTATGTCAGCAATATGTTCTCCGCCGCCGGCAACCGCATTACCTTTCAGAGACAATTCAAACCCGAACTTTCCGACCCGGGTGTTAAAAGCGCGTTTCAGAGGCATGCCCGCGGCAACAGTCTCTTCTTCGGCAGTCCCGATGGAGGCGGTTTCACAGACGTCACTGAAGAAATGGGAGTCGCCATGGGGCGATGGGCCTGGGGATCGAGATTTGCAGATTTCAATAATGATGGCTGGGAGGACATCGTGGTGGCCAACGGTTTCATAACCACGGCCGACACGACGGACTTGTGAAGTGTCTATTGGCGGCAGGTCGTGTCGCAGTCACCAGTGAGGGAAATCACTCCGGAATCAACCCAGAGTTACCGGCAGGGATGGAAGGCGCTCAATCGTCTTCTCCATGAGGACAGGTCCTTCAGCGGGTATGAACGCAACTGCGCCTTCCTCAATCTCGGAGGCAAGTCCTTTGCCAATGTGTCCTCCATCACCGGTTTCGATTTTGCGGATGATGCCCGGGCTCTGGTGGCAACGGACTGGGACTTTGACGGGGACCTCGATCTGTGGACAACCGCCCGGACTGCACCGCGTCTGCGCTTTTTGAAGAACAACGCCGGGAGCCCTTCCGGCTGGATTGCGTTTCATCTCTCGGGTGACGGGGACGAGGTTAATTTCGATGCTGTCGGTGCCAGACTGGAGTTGCACCTCAAGGGTCAGGACATACCGCTGTTGCGGACCGTTCATGCGGGCGATGCGTTCCTTTCCCAGTCGTCCCTGTGGCAGCATTTTGCCTTTCCATCCGATGCCGAACTGGACCGGCTTGTCATACACTGGCCCGGCGGCCGGAAGTCCACATCGCATGAAGATCTGCAGCCCCGTCGTCACTATCTCGTCAATGTCGATGGAGGCGTTCAGACATGGGATCCTCCTGCCGGACGGCGTGAGTTGGAGGGGACCGACCCTGAACTTCCGGCATCCGTCCCGGAGGCGCGCATTGTCATCTCAGGCAGGCTGCCGCTGCCCCCCATTTACCTGATGCGTGATGGCGGGGAAGTGGAGATGGACCCTGCTGAACTCACCGGTCCGCTGGTGATCAATGTCTGGGCTACATGGTGTGGTCCCTGTCTGGAGGAACTCTCCGACTGGTCGTCCTCAGCCGATGCCTTCAGGAAAGCCGGAGTCCGTGTGCTGGCGCTCAATTCAGAGTCCCGCCTCAGCGAAGCCGCCTCCAGGGTCCTGCAGAAACTGAACTTCCCATTTGAGTCGGCGGATGCATCGGGCCGCACTATTCGGAATCTCGACATTTACCAGCAGTCGATGATGGACCGCTGGACGGCGATGCCGGTTCCCACCAGTTTTCTTGTGGATCCATACGGGCAGGTGGCCGTGATATACAAGGGTCCGGTTGATCCCCAGCAGATCATCCGGGATTTGGAACTGCTCGAAGCTCCTCCGGAAGTCCTCCGCGATGCTTCCGTGCCATTCCCTGGACGGTGGGCCAATCCGCCGTCGACCACAAACCCGCTCCTCGTCAATGCCCAGTTTGTCGCCTACAACCAGATACAGGAAGGGGTGAAATATCTGCGGCGGTGTGCGGCACTCGCCGAATCGAATGACAACAGCTCGCCGCAGTCCATCGCCAATATCCGCTATGTCATCGGCGTGATTGAGAACGAGAACGGCCGTATTGACGAAGCCATCAGCGAATACCGCACCGCCCTGGCCAACTCGCCTGAGGACTTCCGGATCCTTCGTGAACTCGCCGCGGCACTGATCACAAAATCCCGTATTGGCGAAGCCCTTGAGCTCCTTGATCGTGCCGCACAGGTCAATGCCGGCAACATCGAACTGAAGCGTCTTGTCAGCCAGGCCCGTTACCTTGAGGCCAACCGTCTGCGGGATTCCGGACGGGCTGGTGAAGCTGTTGCCTCCTACAAGCTGGCTCTCCAGAATGATCCCAACCGTCTTGATGCCGCCAATAACCTCGCGCATCTGCTGGCAACCACGGATGAGTCAGGTGTGCGGAATCCGCTGGAAGCCATGGCGCTCGCCAACAGACTTTGCCAGATTACCCGGAATTCCAATGGAGCCTATCTGGAGACTTTTGCGATAGCTCTGGCCGCCAACAACGATTTCGATCAGGCCGTCAACGCTGCCCGCATGGCCATGAATCTTGCGCGGGATCAGGGAGACGCCGCCCGCGTCGAGGACCTCTCCGCCCTGATCGAAGCCTTCCAGCGTGGCGAGTTCCGTCCCTGAACGGATAACGGCCGGCTCACCCATCGCCTTTTTCCATTTCTGCGCTATTGTCATAGCTGAACATGGGCACACCGGTTTCAGTCAGCGTGGTTATCCCCGCCTACAATGAGGAGAAGGTAATCGAAGAAACACTTCGGACTGTCATCCATTCACTCGATGCTGTTGATGAGTGGAAGGGAGCATACGAGGTCATTGTCTGCGATAACAACTCCACCGACCGCACTGCTGAGATTGCTGCCGGTTTCGGAGTCAAAGTGGTTTTTGAACCGGTCAACCAGATTGCCCGGGCGAGAAATGCGGGTGCCGCCGCGGCCTCGGGCCAGTGGCTTATTTTCATCGATGCCGATACCCGGCCGACGCCGGAGCTGATGCGCAGATTGTCCGCAACACTCGGAAAACCACGACTGGTCGCCGGAGGCGGACGGTTCGCAATGAAGGGCATCGATCCGGTGGCACGCCTTTTTCTCTTTCTCTTCTCGGTGTGGAGCTACCTCTGTCGGTATCCGGGCGGCGGATTTCTCTTCTGTTCCCGTGAAGCATTTTATGCCGTCGGGGCCTTCGACATCGAATACTTCGCCGCCGAGGAAATTTTCCTCTTCCGCAAACTCCAGAAACATGCGCGGGCAAGCCGTGGTAAAATCGTCATGCTCTGGACCCCACCCATCGAAACCTCGCCACGGAAACTCACGCTCTATACCCCACGTGAAATTCTCAAACTCCTCTGGAGAGCACTCACCCGGAGCCGGAGGACCCTCACCAGCCGGGAACAATGCCACCTGTGGTACGACGGGCGACGCTGAAATTCTCCATTCATTTACTCAAACATTATATCAAGCGTGCTTGACATAGTCTCATACGTGCTTCATGGTTCTGAATGTAAAGTGAACTTGACTTATTATGCGGGCTTCATTTCGGCCCGCAGAACAAAATCAATAATCGGGGTGTTCACACTCCGGGTCTGACTATGGAAGCACCAATGATATTAAGTAAGAATAAGGATACTGGAGAGGATTTCGAGGACCGCCTGCACCACCAGTCCATGCGTTATGCTGCGTGGACGATCGCGTGGACAGTCTCCACCGCCGTGGTGGTTTTCGGAGGTGAGTTTCTCTGGAAATCATCCACCGGTCTGAAGCTTCTTTCGATCGGCATCAACCTTGGCATCGGAGTTCTGATTGTGAGGAGTTTTCGCCGATTGCTTCGGAGGATGGACGAGCTTCAGCGACGGATTCAGCTGGAAGCGATGGCCATGGCTCTTGGGGCTGCCGTGTTTGGCGGTATGGCCTACTCGATGCTGGACATTACCAATGTGATTTCATCGGATGCTGAAATCGGCATCGTCGTCGCGCTTGTCGGCCTGGTTTACGGCCTGGGTATATTCCTTGGCAATCGTCGATATCGATGAAGAACCGCATCCGGGAGATAAGACGTGAACTGGGATGGACGCAGGCGGATCTCGCAGTGGCCCTTGAGGTCTCGAGGCAGACCGTCAATGCCATTGAGAACGGCAAGTTTGATCCGAGCCTCCCCCTGGCATTCCGGCTTTCAAGGCTGTTTGAGATGCCAATCGAATCGATTTTCATCGATGAGGCGGGTGGCGACTGATCGAGTGTTCCGGCACTGCGGACCGCGGCCGCCGCTTGATTGATGCCGTGAAGGACCTGTCTCCGCCGCGATTGAAACCAGCACGGCTGACACATAACCCTGCTGGGGAGAGGCTGATTCACTCAGTTTGAAATCGGCCGCACGTATCGGCTTGCGGCTTTGCTTTGTCCTTCAGCCACGGGATTGGAGGAGCGGTTCCATTGAAGGCTGCGCACCTCCCGGTATGGTATCGGATCAGGCGACAGCAGAATCACCAGTCTCATGCCATCGCTGAACCATGAATCACCTCACTCCATGATGGCGTGAGCAAAGACCCGATCAAAGTGACAGTTGGGGAAGGGAAGCTGGTAGCATGATCCCAAGTGAAACTGAACATTGGGGACATGAAGCTTTTGGGCCAGCTCTTGAGCCTTCTGTATCTGAGAAGGGCCAAAGTCAATCCCGCGAACCATTGCTGGGGAGACCGCTGCAGCCAAGTCGAGAGTTATGGATCCCGGGCCACACCCCAGATCGAGGACCTCGATACCCTGTTTGAGGAAAGGGAGAAAAAACTGGCCATGTGAGTGGAGAGATCTGCGTGCCATGAAATCGGTGGCGTTATCAGAGTGGCCGGGTGTGTAGTGCTCGGTCATGAAGGTAATAGACGGAACAGGTTTGTTTGCGAAGGCAATGAAATACGCTTTGGAATGATAGCCGAATCCCCGACGCCTATTCTTTTTTGCGAGATGTTTCAACAGTGAGATATTAAGTTGGGTAAAAAGTGAGAAAAAAGTTGCTCTCTTGTTCGCCGGGATCTATTTTCATGAACATCACCAGTTCAAGGGGTTAGGAGCCTTTGCACTGTCTGTTGTTTTCAATAACATCAGAAAAAGGGGAAACCAATTACTCAAAGGATAAAAGCACTTAGCTTGTTTCTTCGTAATTACGACTTGTCGCCACGTTCCATGAAAAAGCTCATCACTCATTGCATGTCCGGAAAAACCGTTGTGGGATTTGTTATGACCCTTGGGGTTGTCGCTTGCCTACTTCTGGTCACATCAAAAAGCCTTGCCCAGCGGGATTCGACCGGGCCACAACCTGACACAGAAGTCCAGGACACAGAGAACCTGAGTTTCACGGATCACATCGAGCAGATGGCGGTTTTTGCCGAGCATGTAAGATGGGTCGGAAACACACCTCCCCAGCCAAGGGTATCTGAAGAGCTTCATGGAATTCTCTCCGGTATTGTCGCTGACCCGAAATCTGAGTGGCAGCCATTACTGGAAGCATTCATTCAGAGAAACAGTCAGTCACCATGGATCCCTTCACTGCGAGCGAATCTGGCTCAGTATTATCGAAGGACGGGTTCGTTCTCAAAAGCGATGTCTCACTGGGATCTGGCGTGGCGGGATCTGGAGAGATACGAACGGGTAGGAGACATGGCCTTGAAGCTCGTAAGATCGCAGGTCGTCGCGCAGTGGAGCCGTCTGCTCAGCAGTCTTGGACGTGTTGATGCACTCAGGGCTTTGTACGCAGAAGTCGGCCAGGATCCGTTGGGTGGGGCACGTTATTTTGTGCTCTTTGAGCGATCTCTGGAGGCAATGGACTTCATGGTGACCAACCCGGAAAGGAGTTTTCGGTGTGGAAGTTTGGCCTTGGTGAATGTTGCCGATGCTTTGGGGATAGAGGGAGAGGGCTTGCTGGCAATTCAGACAATGGATTCTCCTGTAGAGGGATTTTCAATCCGCGAGCTAAAGCTTTTGCAGAAGATTTGAACTTGGAACTGATACCCGCCTATATGCCGGATAGAAGTGAGATTGTTGTGCCAAGTGTAGTGCATTGGAAAGAAAATCACTACGCAGCTATCGTGGATGAGCGAGAAGGGGAATACTTGGTAAAAGACCCGACTTTTTATCTCGATAGGTGGATTCCTAAGGGAATTGTTCATGAGGAATCAAGCGGTTATTTCTTGATCCCAGCCAACCGCGCTGAGGGCAAGAGTTTTGAGGTGGTATCTGAACAGGTTTCGGCAGGCATTCGAGGACGTGGATATCCTACGCACTTTGCAGACGATATTGATGAAATATGTCCGAAAGAGGAATCTGAAGACCAAACGGAAGTTGATGAGTCCAATCCGATAAGCGGCATAGATCCAAATAACGATGAAGAGTGCATTGAGTGTCCTCAGTTTTCCAATGGTGGTACTGGATCTCCTGAAGATTGTGTTACCGCTGGAGGTTGTGGGGCTGACTGCCGAGGAATGCCTGTGTGGAGTGTCAGTGAGCCCTACATAAATCTCTGGGTCCAAGACACACCGGTATTTTACACCCAGAGGTCGGGAAAGGTAGATATAGACTATGACTATCAGGGAAGGGTGATCAGCAAGGACTATGATGACGGTGGTAAGGACGAGTTCGTTTACAGCAATAAGGGATTGTACCAATACAAACACAAGGAAACTACTGCAATCACAAGAACCTATACTTATACGCGAGATGAACTAGGAAGGCCGACATCAGTAGATTACCCCGACGGAACGGATATAGATTATGAGTATAGCGCAGCAGGAGATTTGGAAATACTGAAAGATGGTAGGGGAAAACAAACGACATGGGAATATGATCCGGAAGGACGGATGGAGAAAAAGTATGACCAAGATGGCGTACACATAGCGCAATACTATTATGACGATAACAGTCGAGTCACTAATAAGTGGACAAAAGCAAAAGGAACAACCTCTTACAGTTACAATAAGGTCGGCAATCTGACATTAGTAAACTATCCGGCAGGTACATCAGATGTGAACTACTACTACGACAATGCACACAGGCTAATTAGCATTGTAGATGGAATGGGGAACACGAGCTTGTCCTACACCAGCGGGGGAAGGCTCGCTTACGAGGATGGACCATGGTCTAGTGACA
>JAUIAG010000140.1 GCA_030425355.1 Verrucomicrobiia bacterium | reverse complement strand
CTGTGGGAGGATGACAGATGGGGGTTCACCCCTGATGGGATCGGGTGCCCGGCGGATCGGTCGCGGGAGTCAGGATTCTGAGAGGTTCATACCTGCCAGGTCGGCGTTCACGTCATCAATGAGGAATTCATCAGGATGAAATTCTGGTCCAAGCCAATCGATGATTTCGCGGTGGCGCTTGTGAGAGGGGTCCGCAATGATTTCGAGCAGCTCGGAGTAACCGTAAACCCCGCCGCAGTCCTCAGGCGGGCAACACCGCCTGCCCTTCAGAACCCTCGGCACCGGAACGTTTTTGTCTGAAGATGACTCCTCGACCGCGATCGTGTGCTGCCAGTAATCACCGAAATCATAGTTGTATTTGAACTTTTTCAATGAAGGCACCAGGATTTCCGACAGGGTATAGCCGTTTTCATCCAGGTCGCTTTCACAGTCATTCAAATCAGGGTCGGAATATATCTTTCCATTGATTTCAAACTCATGCAGATGGCCGTCCAGCCAGCCCATGACAGTCTGAATAATTTGATGAAGCTGGTGGAGGGTGATATCCGCAGGAACTTCAAACCGACGCCAGATCGGGGGGCGGATGCCATCAAGGGAAATTTTCAGCTGGTAGCTTTGGGTCTTTTTCATGGTGAATCCGTGGTCTTGACGATTGATGGTGGTATCAGCCATAAAGGCCGTGTTCATGGATATGAATTACAGCACCGGCACATGCCGGAGAATCTGGATATTGCGGTAATAAACGTCCATGTCCATGGATCCATGCAACTGGAGACCGAAGTGGCCGGAGAGATTGCCCGGATCGTCGACCAGCTCGGCTGATTTTCCGCCATTCAAGTGGACAACAACGCGTCGTCCGTGCGCTGAGAGCGTCATTTGATTCCATTTGCCCTGCTCGTAATTGTGATGCGGCTTGTCAGCCGGATGCTGCACCACCCACGCCCGTCCGCCGGTTTCATAAAGACCGCCGGTTTCGAAGCTGGTATCGACCTCAATCTGGAAGCCGCGAACGCTGACATTGCTGTCGACCGGCTGAGCCCGGAAGTAAAATCCGCTGTCGCCCTTGTCGACCCTGAAGTCAAAGCGCACGGTGAAATCCTGCCATGACTTTTCCGAGAGAAGGATGCCGTGTCTTTTTTCCGATGCTTCACTGGTTCCGTGGATGACGCCGTCCTCAAGGGTCCAGCTGCCGCCCGGAAGGGCTCTCCATCCATCGAGGGAATTCCCGTCCACCAGAGGCTCCCACACGTGTTCCCCCAGATCCATGATGCGGATTCTGCGCCAGGCAATTTCCATCGGCTCATCACTGTTGGTTCCATGAACCTGGAGGGCAATGAATCCCTTGAGGGTCATGGCGTCCCGAAGATCGGCGGCTGGAACGCCATTGATCCACGTCCGGATGTGGTCACCGAAACAGTGAACGCGGTAGTGATTCCACTCGCCCTGCCGGAAAGCGGCCCGTGCTTCGGGGTTGTCCCTGAGATTGTTGAGCCACCCACGACGGGATTCGTCATAGATTCCTCCCGACCATGCCCGGTCCGACGTGTCGATTTCCACCTGGTATCCATAGACAGTCTCGTTGCGGTTGTCCCGATGCTGGCTCCGAATCTGGACTCCTGAATTGATACCGGGATCGGCTTTGAACTCCAGTTCGAGGATGAAGTCCCCATACTCACGGGCGGTGCACAGGAAAGTATTCGGACCGCCCTTGACGGTGGTTCCAACGATGGCTTCATCCCGCACCTGGTAATGTGCACGTCCCCCACGGATGGTCCATCCCTCGAGGCTTGAACCGTCAAAGAGGGTCGTCCACTCACCGGCGGCACTGCCGGTCACCCCACCGGAGGCCAGAAGCAGCACCAGGGACATGACACGGAATGAGGCTTTGAATATCGAATTGCCACTGATCATGCGGCCTATGATAGACCGGGGAAAAATTTGATTTCAAGCAGTAAGGACCTGATAGAGCGTTGACAAAGCCACACGGCACCTGTGCATCATCCACAATCATGAGCGACAAACTGAGATGGGGTATTCTCGGCACCGGGATGATTGCCAGAAAATTTGCTGCAGATCTCCCGAAAAGCCGCACTGGTGTTCTTGCAGCCACTGCCTCCCGGGGTGAAGCCACAGCAAAGGCCTTTGCCGCCGAATACGGAGGCGATGGCATGGCCGGTTATGAACAAATCCTCAGGCGACAGGATGTCGATGCGGTTTACATTTCCCTCCCCAATCACCTGCACCGGGAATGGACCATCCGGACACTGGAAGCCGGCAAGCACGTGCTTTGCGAGAAGCCGATAGCCCTTCACCGGCAGGAGGCCGAGGAGATGTTTGAGGTCAGCCGCACCACCGGAAAGATCCTCATCGAGGCTTTCATGTACCGCTGCACACCACTCGCAAAGAAAATCATCGAAATCTGCCGCTCGGGAATTCTGGGGGAAATTCGTCTCATCCGCTCGAATTTCAGTTTCCACCGCGAAGCGTCACTGGAGGATGCCCGCTACCACACCGACAAGGGCGGCGGATCCGTGATGGATGTCGGTTGCTACTGCGTCAACCTGATGCGGGCCGTGATGGGCCGCGAACCGGACAAACTCAATGCCGTGGCACATATCCACGAGTTCGGTGTCGATGACTACGCCGCCGGATGGCTTCGGTTCGGCAAATCCACTCTCGCCACTTTCACTTCCGGTATGACCATCGAATCCGATACGGGAACGTATATCGCCGGAACTGCCGGAACACTCAAGGTCGACGGGCCATGGTTCGGGGAAAACCCCATCCACCTGCACCTCGATGGACGTGAACCGGAGAAGATAATCCCGGAAGCTATCCCGGGACTCTATGCCATCGAGGCAGATGCCTTCTGTGCTGCTGTCCGTGGCGAAGCTCCACCATGGATCACTCAGGAGGACACCATCGGGAATATGGACACACTGGATAAAATCCGCCTTTCAGCCGGCATTCCGATATGAAAATTGCGCCAGTCCGATAGCGGCATTTTCAGGGAGTGCCCTTCAGGACTTGCGGAGTGTATCGGCGATCCCGGCCTCGGAACCACTCTGCTGAACCCGCTCAAGGAGAATCCGCAGTGCGGCAGCTGAAACCGGCTTGGTCAGCACGTCGTTCATGCCGCTTTCCAGACATTTTTTCTGGTCGTCCTTCATGGCATTGGCGGTGAGAGCCACGATAAGTGTCCGGCTGTTCGGCCCGCCCGAACGGCGTATTTCACGCGTCGCCTGGTATCCATCAAGAACCGGCATATTGCAGTCCATCAGAATCAGGTCGTAGGCGCGGCTTTTGGAAATCTCCACCCCTCTGGCCCCGTCAGCCGCGATGTCAATGCGCGCATTCGATTTCTCCAGAATCTTGCGGATCAGCTTCTGGTTCACAAGATTATCCTCGACCACCAGGACGCGCGGGCCGGAATCGACATCCTCCTCACCCGCAGCCGGGAAGCCGGATCCGGACTCAATGGCGGTCTCCACATCCACGGTAGCCGTGTTCCGCCGGCCGTCACCCAGCAGGTGCCGGCGATCTTCAGACAATTCCAACGGGGTGGCACCGCCGTCCATCAGCGCCTTGACAAGCGACTTCAGACTGACGAGCGGACGGGAAAGGAACGTGGAGCGGACCTCGCGGAAAACCGGTGATTCCCGATACATGGATTTCATCGGCAGAACCCACACAACCTGGGCATTGCGGAATATCCGGTTGGAGCTGACCATTTCCACCAGCGCGCCCACACCGCGGTCGCCTATCTGCACCGAGTAAAAGACGTGATCTAGAGAGAATTCGGCACCATTGGAGGCCGGATCCAGGTCACCGACCCTGCTGAGATCATTCACGCAATGGACTTTGTATCCGAGAATCCGGAGATGGGATTCGAGGATCCTGGCTGAAGCGGGCACGGGATCGATGACCAGCACAGCGCCATGGAAGATCTCACTGCATCTGTCCGATCCAATCTCTTCGGCGATGGAAATCTCGCGATCCAGCAGTTCGAGAGGCAGCTCGATGACGAAGGTTGTCCCCTGTCGGTCGACGCTGGTGAGACTGATTTCCCCGCCCATCAGCTCGACAAGAGAACGGGTAATCGCAAGACCCAGGCCGGTGCCCCCGAATTTCCGGGTTGTCGACGAGTCTGCCTGGGTGAACATGTTGAAGACATCCCGGACCTTCTCCTGGGCGATGCCTATACCGGTGTCGGCGACTCTGATGGAGAGAGGCCTGGATTCCGCAGGATTGTATGTCACCGATATGCTCACATGGCCTTCCTCGGTGAACTTCACCGCATTGGCAAGGAGGTTGATGAAGATCTGCTTGAGACGCACATTGTCCCCAAGGAAGTATTCCGGGATATTCGGGGGGTAATCCACCAGTATCTGTATCCCCTTGTCGAGCGCGCCCTTGTTGAGGAGTTCTGCGACATACTCGATAATTTCCCGCAGGTTGATCTCGATGGACTCCAGCTCAAGCCTGCCGGCTTCGATCTTTGAGAAATCCAGTATGTCTTCGATGATGCGCAGCAGGGATTCACCACTGTGCTTGAGGTAATTGACATACTCCGTCTGTTCAGGGTTGAGCGGCGTCTCGAGGAGCAGGTTTGAGAAGCCGATCACGCCATTCATGGGGGTGCGGATTTCATGGCTCATCACCGCCAGAAACTCGCTTTTTGCGCTGTTGGCCTTGTGGGCTTCATTGGCCATCCTGCGTGCCTCGGCCATGGATCGCTGCAGCTGCTGATTCGTTTCCTGCAGCGACACGAGGTTCTCGGAGATGCGTGCGGACTGCTCTGCCAGCCGCTGATTCTTGATGGTGATGACGCGGGTGCGGTCGACGACCATGTTCTCCAGCTCCTGATTCCGCCGAATGAGACTCCGGTTTTTCCACGCCACAAGCCCCATGACGCCGATGGCAAGTGTCACGATGCTGAAAAGCCAGAACTGCCAGCGCTTGAACCACGGGATGTAGACGCGGAAGCGGAAACTGGCAGGGTCACTCCATGAGTAGTTGCCTTTCTGCCGGGCGCGGACTTCAAACTGATGCACCCCGAGGCTGGTATTCCTGCTGTCGAGGTAGAGTCGCGTCCCTTTCCTGTCAATCCATGGCCCGCCATTGAGTCGGTACTGATAGGCGAGTGTGTGGTTGGGAAATTCAAGGGTGTTGTATTCGACCAGAAGCTTCTCTCCGGCGGGAATGCCTATAAAGTCCGGGATGATGCTGACTTCCATGTTGGGTTTGACATAGTCGGGCATCAGAAAGATAGGCGATCGCGTCCGCCTGATATGGCTGAGGATATTCTCAAATGTGGCCCCCTGCTCTGCGCCGGACCAAAGGAGCCCGTCTGCATCAATGTGGAGTCCACGGTAGGTGAATCCTCCCATGCCGTTGAGGATGGGCTGTTCGTATATGGTGCAATCAAACGTCGAACCATCGGCAGTTCGTTCAAGCAGCACGGCCCTGTCCTGACTGGTCACCCAGAATTGCCCGGGTCGAATCTCCCTGGAGACAGCCCTGAATCCGCTGATATTCTCCCCGCTTGACATTGGCATGCTCGACAGTGGCAGCGGATCGATCCGGTTATCGCCATGAAGCTCCCAGATGACGTCGCTGCTGATCAGGCGCACTCTACCGTCACTGTGCCCCGCCAGATCATCCACCGCCATGTCTCTCAGACGCCTGTCGGAGCCGTGAATCTCCAAGGCCTGCATCCTTCCGGTCGCCTCCACATATTCAAAAAGCAGATTCGGGATATCACCTTCAGGCAGGTTCTCGCGGTTGACGGTGTCGCGGCCCCCGACCATGATCCGCCCGTCCGGCAACTCCCTCACGACATGCGGGAAGGAAGACTGCGAACTCCCCAGTGGCAGCACATGCAAACTCCGGTCCGAATCCACCATGAACACATTGGGAGAATCAGCGCGGCAGGCCCATAACCGGCCATCCGAATCCACCATCATGAAAAATACATCCCCCCCGCCGGATACCGGATCAAGGGCAAGGTCTTTTATCACTTCCCCTTGGTCATCCACACACCGAAGCAGTCCAAAATTACCTCCCACCCAGTAGTGGTCGCCGACCCTGGCCGATGCAAGCATCTTCCAGCTTTCATCGAGAGCGGACTGGGGAAAGGCCTCCTCCAGCGAGCGGCTGCCATCCGCCCTGCCGGCTGCCATCCTGTAAACCGTCTGAGTGCCGGTAAAATAGAGTTCACTGGTGCCATCGCTGTAAATCTGCGAAATCCGGGTCTCGTGCGGGGTTCCGGGTATGGAATAAACGCCGAAATCATAGAGGCTGATGAATTCAAGTCCACGGTCGGTGCTGCATATGATGGAGTTGGCACCGGATTTCAGTATCTGGTGGATACCAAAGTCCTCCTCCGTGGAGAGCTTTTTGAAGTCAAAAGATTCGTGGCCTTCCCGGTAATTGAGAAAATAGAGCCCGTGGCGATGGGTCGCGAGGAGGAATGAGTCTTCCATGTCCTCGAGCTGGGCCATGGATTTGACTTCAGAATCAGAAGTGAAAATCTGCCGGGCCTTAAGGACCCGCGGCTCTCCGGCGGAAGGCACTTCGGCCAAATAGGCTCCACCATCCCCACCGATGATAATCCGGTTATCCTTCCAGTGGTGTATCCAGAAGATGCGGCCCGGAATTCCACTGAGTTCAAACTGCCGGAAGGAGTCGGCATCCGCATCGTATTCGAAAATGTTGCCGACAATTGAACTGCTGATCAGTCGACCGCCGGGAAACTCGATAAAACTGAAGGACCGGAAAAAATCGGAGTCATGGTTGCCCTCAAGGGGGTAGGCACGGATGGCATGCGTTTCCCGATCAAATCGGAAAATAGCGACATTGTCTGAAAACCAGATGGTCCCGTCCGAGGTTTCAAAAATTCCCTTCGGGTAGCGGAACTGCACCGGATCCTGGTCCGGAAAAGCACTGGAGGCACTGGCAAAGCCCCATTCGGTATTCTCGATATCCCCGGTGGAAAGCCGGTCCCAGTAGAAGCCCCGATCCGAGGTGATGTAAAGGGACCCGTCGAGCCGGCTGACCCGGATGCATTTCGCCATCTCTATGGTGTCGCCAATGCGATGCCGCAGTTCGATGAAGGTCCGGCCGTCAAACCGGTAGACGCCTCCGTCGGTGGCAACCCAGAGGACTCCCCGCGAACTCTCATCAACCCACTTGACTTTGGAGTCCGGAAGCCCCCGGTCCATCGAGTAGGTGTCGAAACCGAAATGTGTTCCCTGATCAAGGGCCTGAACAGAATGGAAAAAGGCGGGATGGAAGCACAGAACAAGGAGGAGCAGTAAAAAATATGCCCGTGAGGAGACGCGGCTGAGAACCGGGACCTGACGGTCTCCCGGAGTATCGACGCGTTGATGTTGACTTACTGTCATCCCTGCAGCTTTATCGTGAACCCCGTAACGGCAAGCCTCTCCACCGACGGAGCTTATCCCATCAGTGTATCGGTTCCATAGTTAAAAATGTTAGATGCAAACTGGAGTCGGCACCGGGATGTTCAGGCCGGTCTCCCGGCCGGATCGGGCACGGATTCGGCAGCAGCCCTGCGGGGAATTCGCTGCATCAGCCCCCGAAGGCCCCGTGATGCGTCATCGAAAAAGGTGTAGAACACCGGCACTACCAGCAGGGTCAGCACGGTCGCAGTGGTCATGCCGCCTATCAGGGTAATCCCGAAACTCTTGTAGCTTATGCCGATGGTGGCGTTGGCCTGACTGACTGTCAGGGGAATCATGCCGATGATGGTGGTGAGCGCTGTCATGGCAATCGGTCTGAAGCGCCTTTCCGACGCCATCATCAAAGCCTCATCCCGCGAATTGCCGGCGAGTCGCAGTCTGTTCACATAGTCGATCAGGACAATGCCGTTGTTCACGACAACGCCGATAAGCAGAATTCCGCCGATGCAGCCGAGGACATCGAGGTTTCGGTCCGCGATGTAATGCCCCCAGTAAACTCCCAGACTCGCGAGCGGAATCGTCAGCACAATTGAGAGAGGCAGGATAAAGCTTTCGAAGAGGAAACTCATCAGCAGGTATATGAAGATAATGGATATACCGGCCGCCATCATCAGGTTTCTGATGTCGTCTATGGGGATACTCTGGTTGGGATTTTCAAAGGATACGCCTTCGGGGAGATCGATTGTTTTCTGGAGCTGCTCGATGCGACCGCGTGTCGCCTCGGCATTCTCCGGTTCAAGGTCGAGCGTGATGGTCCGGGATATTCGCCGGTTGTCCCGAAAAACGGTGGTCGGGGTCTGCTCGAACCGCGGCGTGGTCAGTGCGGAAAGCGGCAGCGTCCCACCCTCCTCCGGGGCCGGTATCTGAAAGGACAGCAGACTGGCAAGTGTCTCCCGGTCCTCTTTCTGAAACTGCGCCCGGATGGGCACCTCATGGCCATCCATGTTGTATCGGCTCAGCAGCTGCCCCTGAAGCGCATAGTTGATGACGCCGGCAACCAGCTCGGGCTGGACTCCCGTGGAACTGAGTTTCTCACGGTTCATCACCAGTGCCAGTTCGTTGGGACTCTGCTGCTCGCGGTAACGAACGCCGATGACACCCGGGAGCTTCTCCAGCACCGGCTCAAGGCGGTCAGTCAGGACCTTCAACTCCTCGGCGTCCTCACCAAAAAACTGCATCACATAGACGGCGGCCTCGCGATTCTTCTGGTCGTTATTTTCCTGACCGTAGAAAAGCCGGACTCCCGGCTGCCTTGGCAAAGCATCCCCGAGGCGGGACATCGCTTCCTTGGCGGTGATTTCCAGCTCACGATTCTCATCCATCCATCCCTGAATGTTCCCGCCGCCGGTGAAATGCACCATCATGTATCCTTTCAGACCGATATCCGGCGCCTTCTCCTCGAGTATCTTCTCCGCCGTGGCATAATATGCCGCCGTATCCTCGAAGGAGTATTCACTGGACATCTGAACCCCGATAGTGAAGCTGGTCTGATCCTCCTCCTGGGCGGGCACAACCTTGACTTCCTTGAACACAATGGCACCAGTCACACCGAAAACCGCAGCCAGGCAGAGCACCAGCGCCAGACGGTTCACCAGAAAAACCCGGAGCATGCGGGAATAAAAAATGCCGATCTGCCCGAAGGTGGCCTGGTAGAGCCGATCCATGAAACGGTGCCGCAGATCACTCAGACGACTGAATCGCGTATGCTTTTCTTCCTCCATGGCATGCCTCCGGCGAACACGGCCGATGGTCAGATAAACAGTCAATGGAATGAATAAAAGCGCGACAACAAGGGACCCGACAAGGGCCACTGTGATCGGAATCGAAAGCTTTGTCAGAAAAAACTGAGCTTCGCCTCCCACGAGCGACACCGGCAGGAAGACAATGATCGTGGTGAGTGTTGCCATGGTGACTGCGAGAGCGATTTCGGAGGCTCCATGGATACAGGCCTCGCGATGATCCATGCCTGCATCGATGAGTCGGTAAATGTTCTCAGCCACCACCACTGAGTTGTCCACCAGCAGCCCGACGCAGATCACCAGCGCAAGGATGGTGAGAATATTGAGGGTCTCCCCGTAGAAATACATGGCAATCAGAGCCACCATCAGCGATGTGGGGATACTCAGTGAAATAATCACCGTCAGGCGGACCCGCTTGAGAAAAAAGAAAAGCACCATCGCCGCAAGGACGCCGCCGATCACTCCGCTTTCCACGAGGTTCCCCAGCGAAAGCTCCACGACTTCACCCTGGTTGAAGAAGATCTCGATCATCACCCCCTTGAGGGCGGGGTCCTTCTGGAGTTCGGCCACCCTTTCCTTGACCCGCCGACTGGTTTCCACCGTGTTGGCCTCGCCTTCCTTGATGACTCCAAAAGCAAAGGCATCCTCGCTGTTGACCCGGACCGAGAATTCGCGCTCAGGGAGGTCATAGCGCACCACGCCAATGTCCTCCACTTCCGTATTGCGGTTCAGGGGCCTGTTTCTCAGGTCGTCGATCGTCCTGTATTCCGCGACGGACCTGAGTGCGAGCCGCGAGCCGTTGTCATTGACGAAGCCGCTGGCCATGGTGAAGTTATCACCGCGCAGCTCCTGGGCGACCTCGTAGAGATTGAGTCCCGAAGCCTCGGCCCGTGCTCTGTCGATATCAATGAGAATCTCCTTGTCCTGGAGGCCGTTGACAGTGACACGTGCCACTCCGTCAATTCTCGAAAGAGGCGTCACGATCCGGTCCTGAATGAGGTTGTAGTAATCGGTCACATCCTCAGGGATGGTGACACCGACGAAGGCGACCGGAATCCCGGACGGATCCTCCTTGCTGATGTAAAACCGGTCCACATCATCGGGAAAGGTGAGCCGCGCCCTCTGCACACGGTCTCGCACCTCGCGATACGCGACATCCATGTCGGTATTCTGTTTGAAGGCGAGGTTGACGTTGGCACTGCCGACACGCGTGAAGGAATTGAGTCGGTCAAGGCCCTTGACGGTGGAGAGTTCGTCCTCGAGAGGGATGGTGATCTTCTCGAGGACCTCCCTCGTCGGCGAGTTGGGCCATGGCACCGAAACATTCAGGGACTTGCCGACATAGCCTCTGGGAAACAGCTCCAGCGGGATGCCCCGGGTCGCCACAAAACCAACCACCAGCATCGACAGGAATAGAACCAGAACGCCGACGCGGCGCTGCAGCGTCAGTGACACAAGTCGGGCAATCAGGCGGTTTCCACCGGATGAATTGCTGTCAGGTTCCCTTTGCGTGTCGCTCATCAGGCTGTGTGTTGAATAAACGTGAAATATCTACCTGCCGGGAACCGTGGAGACTGATGCAGTCCCGGCCGCCTGAGCTGATGGCTTGATGAACAACATGACACGGGCCATCAGGTAGTAAAGACCGGGAATGACAATCAGGGTGAGGACTGTTGAGGAGACCAGTCCGGTCATCACGGCGAACGCCATGGGTGTCCGGATCTCGGCACCATTGCCGCTGGCGATGGCCATGGGCACCAGCCCGAGAAGGGTGGTCATGGTGGTCATGAGAATCGGGCGGAAACGAACAGAGGCCGCAGTCGCGACCGCATCCTGAAGGTCCATGCCGCGGTCGCGAAGCTGGTTGGAATAATCCACCAGAACAATGGCATTATTCACCACGATCCCCGCCAGCATGATCATTCCGAGGATGACAACCACCGATATCGGAATCTGCAGCCACAGCAGACCGATGAATGTCCCCAGAAAGGCCAGCGGGATGGTCAGCATGATAAGCAATGGCTGGACAAGAGACTCAAACTGAGCCGCCATGATCACGTAGACAAGGAAAAGACTCAATGCCAGTGCCAGATAAAGACTCCCCTGACTTTCCTTCCATTCCTGATTCTGTCCGGTGATCTGGTAAGTCATGCCGACCGGCCAGTCTATCTGTTCCTCCAGTGCCTGACGGATGGCATCCGCCGCCTCACTCAGGGACGCGGCCCCAAGGTTGGCCTGGATCACCGCCGTCCTCGACCCGTCTATCCGTCGTATCTCACTCGGACCGGTTCCCGATATGACATCCGCAAGGGCGGAAAGGCGCACCGGCTCGCCGGCGGAGGAAAAGACACTCAGGTTCCGGATGTCCTCAGTGTGTGTCCGATCCGATTCCTCGAGCCGCACGACAATCGGTATGCGGCGGTCCTTGAGATTGAATTTGGTGGATTCGGTTCCCTGGACCATGGCTTTGACCTGAGAGGCGACGGACTGGAGATCCAGGCCGAATCGAACCACCTGATCCCTGTCGTAGATAATCTGTATCTCGGGCGCGCCCTTTTTGAGCATTGGTTCGACATCCCGAAGCTCCGGAAGCTGCCGGAGAATTTCGGCACTCCGATCGGAAATGGACTTCAGCTGTTCGAGGTTGTCGCCGGCAATCTCGACTTCAATCGGCGTCTGCGAGGAGAACAACACCGGTCGCACAACCCGGAAGTCGGCGTCGGGAACTGTCTGCAGCACCGACCGAACCCTTGCAATCACCGCCTCCTCCGTCCGGGCAGGCGTGCGGCTTGGAGTCAGCAGCAGCTTGAACTTTGCGGAGTGCTCGCCTTCATCCGATCGCTGCATGTTGGTGACATCATATCCCACCGCAAAGATCAGTGATTCAATCTGGTCCTTCTCACTCAGAATCGCCTCCTCGACACCTGACAGCACCTGCTCGGTCAGCTCAATCGGCGTGCCTATGGGGAGACTGACCTCAAAGGTGATTTCACTCTGGTGGATTTCCGGAAGAAGTTCGGAATCAAGCCGCGATCCCATCATGAAAAGTCCCCAGAAACTCACTATCACCACAGGGATGACCCAGAAGGACAGCGCAGGAAGACCTGCCAGTATCCAACGGTAGAAACCGGCCACACCGTCGAGAAGCCGCGAACAGAGCCACAGCGGACCCTGAAAAACCAGCGCCCCAATCCGGTGGACAACCCGGCCCGCCAGGAGAACCACGGAAATGACAGCAAACAGTATCCCCGCCAGTATCTTCCCGACCAGCTCGAGCAGAAATCCGGTGACCAGTCTGATCACGAAATAAGGCATCAGCAGCGCCCGGCGGAGACCGGTGTGCGTTCCCAGGGATTCGCGAAAGACAGTCCATGACTGGCATGTGGCGAACTGGAACTCCCCGGAAGCAGCGCTCCCATCGATAGTGAATCCGCCGCGGCTCGCCAGCATGGGGATGAAAAAGACCGCCACCAGCAGCGAGGCTGTCAGAGAAAAAACCACGGCCAGTCCGAGGTCAAAAAATGCCTGACCAGCCAGTCCCTCCACGAAGACCATCGGGAAGAAAACGGCCACAGACGTCAGTGTGGAGGCGACCACCGCACCGCGGACTTCTCTCGAACCGCGAATGGCCGCGGCACGCATCGAGTCCCCTTCCTCCCGGCACCGGAATATGGACTCCAGCACCACGATGGAGGAATCCACCAGCATCCCGATTCCCATGGCAAGTCCCCCAAGGGACATGATGTTGAGGGAGACCCCGCTCAGGTTCATGGGAGCGAAGGTCATGAAAAGGGACAGTGGGATGGAAACTCCGATGATGGCTGTCGACCGGAGGTCTCTGAGAAAAACCATGAGCACCAGAATGGCCAGTCCGCCGCCAATCAGTGCTGTGTTTCTCACCTCGTTGATGCTTCCCTTGATGAATTCCGACCGGTCGGCCGTGACTCTCAGGATAGCCGATTCATTCAGGAAAAGTGTCTCGGTCAGTCCTGTCCTCGCAGCAAATCCGCCCTTCTTTCCAAATCCCCGTGGCTTTGACGGTTTTCCCTGGGAGCCGCCGGGCTCCAGGACTTTTTCATCGCCGAGCCTTTCCCTGACTTTTCTGGCAACCTCCACAATATTGGCATCCGCTTCCTTATAAATATCTATCTGGACACTTTCCCGTCCGTCGGTGCGGGTAATGAGTTCCTTCTCCTTGTGTGTGCGGATGACCTGTCCGACATCGGTGACCCTGACTTCACGGTTTCCGTCCCGAAGCAGCACGGTCTCCGCAATCTGGTCAATATTCTCAAATTCGTTGAGCGCACGGATCATGTATTCGG
>JAUIAG010000139.1 GCA_030425355.1 Verrucomicrobiia bacterium | reverse complement strand
GCTTCAACCGTCGCGACGCGATGGAAACCATTTCTTCGATATCCGTAACCGTGGGTTGAAACCCACGGCTACCATCAACGGGTCACTCCGTGACCGTATGCCTGGCCCAATGGCACGGTGACAACGCTTTCCCGAAACGACGCCCGTCCTGAAGCACATCCGGGATCGCCGATGTCCCCGCCGACATAAGCCCGACCACTGGAACCCCAATCATTGATTGTTGAGAACTTCCATTAACCGGCACAAGGAGGCTTCGATCCGGCTTGCCACGACAAGCCCCCGAAGGCGGGGGACATACCTGTCCCCCCACCCCATCACCGGGTCACTCCGTGACCGTTTATCTCTTCTACCGGGCGCTGTCACTCTCGGGGGAGGACCGTTTGGTTGGCGCGGGGTCAATGACGGAATGAAGGCCACGATGGACCTCCTGCGTTGTTCGACAAAGAGCGTTCCCGGGGTTGGGCTCCTCCACCGCTTCAACCCGGGCTTTCCCCGCGCCGCGTTGCGGCGGGTGTTGATGGCTCTGTGACCCACAGCTGGCTGGGCGCGGACTTGCGTGGCCATGGGAAGCAGGAATGAAAAAGGCAGCTCCGTGCTGGAACTGCCATGTGGATCAAAAGTGGTGAATCTGTGTACGGGTTTCAAATATTGGGCCATCCGTAGCGATAGTCGGTGTGGAGGTGCTGGTTGGCGTCCTCGTTGTTGGTGAAGCGCATGCCGGGTCCATTCCACTCCAGGCGTTTTCCGCCGAACTTGATGGCGACATTGCCGAGGAGTATGGCCTCGGTGAGAAGTCCGGCGTAGCTGAAGTTGGACATTGCAGCCGGTCCGCCCTTGATGGCGGCGGCCCACTCTTCCTTCATGCCGAGATCACCGCGGCCGTTGCGGGGCAGCCAAGGTTTGGGCGGCTTGTAGCCGGCGAACTTCTGTGACGGGAAGAGCTTGAAGGCGGCTCCGTAGTCATTCGGGCTGTAAAGCACTCCTTCATCGCCGACGATGAGTGATCCGCTGCCTGGCGGTTCCTCGCCGTAGAAGAGATCCTTTGGCGGCAGGTTCTTTTCTCCACTGGGAAGCTTCCCTTCATACCAGTAGAACTTGCACTCGGGCATGCCGTGGCGGGCGGGGAAATCGTACTCCACGGTGGCCCATGCCGGATAGGTCTCGGGGTTGACTTCGCCGCTGATGGCCCGCACTGCGGTGGGGTATTCGAGTTTACAGGCCATGAAGGCCATGTTGGCGGTATGGCAACCCATATCGCCCAGTGCTCCGGTTCCGAAATCCCACCATCCGCGCCATTTGAATGGATGGTAGGCGGGGTGGTAGGGTCGCCACTGGGCAGGGCCTATGAAGCTGTTCCAGCGTATGTGGGCGGGAATGTCGGGGGTTTCATCCGGTCTGGCGACGATATCGGGGGCCTGTGGCCAGACCGGCCGGTTGGTCCACACATGGATTTCGCGAACGGCTCCTATCACGCCGGTCTGGATCATTTCCACACCCTGGCGAAGGCCGTTTTCAGCGGTGCCCTGATTCCCCATCTGGGTGGCGACGCCTTTCTCGAGGGCGACGGCGCGCATGGCACGGGCTTCGGCGACGGAATGAGTCAGAGGCTTCTGCACATAGGCATGAATTCCCTGACGCATGGCCATCAGTGCCGCGGAGGCGTGTGTGTGGTCGGGAGTCGATACGGTCACCGCGTCGATCTTTCCCTTCATGGAAGTGAGCATTTCGCGGAAATCGTAGAAGCGCCGGGCTTCGGGCCATTTGGCGCCGGCGTCGGCGAGAGTGTTGCCATCGATATCGCAAAGAGCGACGACCTGACCGACTTCGCCGGCGTTGCCGATGTCACTGCTGCCTTTGCCGCCAACACCTATGCCGGCCATCTGAATGCGGCTGTTGGCTCCCCAGACACGGGAAGGAACGAAGGAGAAGGCAAATGCCGTAGAGGCGGCCGCTCCTATGAAATCTCGACGATTATAGACTTTTCTGATTGCCATATACCAAGTGGATTACTGGATCATATTGCCAGAACGGGGTTGGATTTCCAATGATTAAAAAGCCGTGCTGTCGGATGCGGGCTGCGATCCGGCCCTGGTGGCATCGGCTGCGGCGGTGGCGACGATCAGACGCGTCAGAGAGCGGATATTGAACTCTGAGTTGCGGAAGGCCTGGAGGAGGTTGTTTCTGGTATCCGGTCCGTAGGCGGCAGCCGGATTCTTGACCATGTGATGAAAGAGCTGGTCGATGAAGCCGAGTTGCGCGAGTCGGTTTTCAGCGGCGTAGGCACCGACGTCCCGGGCACCGGTGAAGCGGATGCTGTCGCCATCCACGTCGAGAAAGTCACTGACCGTGTTGATCAGCTGCTGCTTGTCGTGGGTCTGGAAGCGTCCGACCGAATCGAAGTTTTCAACGCTGAATCCAAGTGGATTGATGATGGAATGGCAGGCCATGCAGGTTTCCCGGCTGGTCAATTCGGTGACCTTTTCTCTCATAGTGAGATGGGGGTCAAACCGTCCGTCCATAAACTCGATGGCCATGGGTGGTGGTTTGAGGAATCGTCCAAGGATATTGCGGGTCATGAAAACGCCGCGGTGGATGGGCGATGTCGAGCCGTAATACGCGAAAGTCGTCATGAGGAACGGATGGGTCAATACACCGGAGCGGCTTTCAGGCTGCAGCAGCGCCGGGACAAACTCGTCTTCGGAAGCCGGAGTCCCGGCCGGCATCGCCGATTCATCCACACCCAGAAAATGTGCCAGTCGGGGATTCACCAGAATGTGGTCGGTCAGCAGCAGCCGTCTGAAGTCGGGATCCTCCCCCCACACCACCTCGTCCAGAAAATGCACCAGGGACTTCTTCATGTCACTGAGCACCGCGTCGCTGAATTCCGGGAATCGGGTGGGGTCCTTGTCGACATCCTCTGATTCCTCCATGCCCAGCCAGTGATGAAAGAATCCCTGCAGTTTAACCCGCGTCCTCGGGTCATCCATCATCCGCGAAGCCTGCTGCAGAATGCCTTCCATGGAATCAAGGCCGCCCGTCGATGCCGCGTAGAGCAGCTGCGGATCGGGAATCGAATCCCAGAGACCCAGGGACAGCTGCCGGGCTGCCGCGAAGTCACCATGCGGACCGGAACCGATCGACGGATAGAGGAACCGGGGGGACTTGAGAGCCAGTATGACTGCTTTCTTCACCTCGTCGGGAACGGCCTCCGTCTCTTCAGGAATGAGACTGAGTATAAAGAAGCGCCGTTCCTCCTCGTCGAGGCGGTCGACGAAGGCCATGGAGATGAACTCCTCGAGAAATGAAATCACCCTGTCACGGTAATCGGCTTTGTCGGGGCCGGTGCGTGCGAGCCTGTCGAGGTTGTCGTGAACGTATTGGGCCACTTCGACAGCCGCCATGGTGGTGGCCCTGATCCAGCTGCGCGACACGGCAGTGCCGCGTTCGAATCCCATGGAATTGTCATCCGGCGGGAACGCGGTATTGAGGACGAACTGTGCTCCGGCACGGCCGGTATGCAGATGGGAAGCGGGGATGACTTCGCTGGCGTAACCCGGCGGGGTCCAGCGCAACTCTATCGAGGCGGTCCTGTCCTTGAACTTGAAAAAATCAACCCGGATCGGGTAATGGCGCCCGCCGAGCAGGAAGATTCTGGCGCTGTCCTTTTTGAGCATCCCCGAACTGACCCAGCTGTCAATCAGAGCCTCGCGGGAGTCATTCAGATACAGCCGGGCTCCATTTTCAGTGATCAGTTCGAACTGGTAGATGCCGGTCTCCGGAACGTGGAGACTTCCCCGCCAGCGAACAGAGAACTCCTCCGCTTTGATCTCCTCATTATCTTCGGGGAACCCTTCAGGAAGATCTTCCTTCCAGTCGAAACTGATGCGGTCATCAACCTGCTCGAGAATGCGGTTTTCATTGCGAAACTGCCGGGTGGAATAGTAGTCGGCATCGAGTCCCTTTGAGTCCCCCGGTGAGGCGGGATTGGTGAAATGGGCGATGATATCCGCGATGGTGGTGAGGTACTGGTTGGCAGTGAGGTGCGCGAGTTCCTTTCGGGGAGGGTTATTGCGGGCCCGGGCTTCCGGTGAGTAGAAGGCTTCAAAAATGTAATGGGCAACAGCTTCGGCATCCTCATCGATACATTTTTCGGCATGATCCTCGGGCATGGTATCGTGGATCAGTCGGGTGAGGGATGCCAATGAACGGTCCCCGTAAAGAGTCTCGTCGTATTTCCCTGCGACGCCCTGCCCTTTGTCCCCATGGCAGTCCACGCATTGGGACTGGTAGATGGCCTTGCCGGCGGCCCACCACTTGTCCGACTCGACCGGGCTGGTGTTCCCGCTGGCAGTGAGACCGGTCAGCAGACAGAGAATCCACAACCGGATGGATTCATGGCCACGCGTGTGAGAAATCATATCCCCATTGAAAACGAAGAGGCGGTTTTGTCAATCCGGTGAAACGGCGTCCAGCCGGGAGATATCAGAAGAAACTGTAGATGAACGGGAGGATGGAGGAACCCTGGGTGTAGGCGACCAGCACGCCGACCAGACCAAGAAACAACAGTATCGGAAGCATCCAGAATTTCTTCCGGACCTTCATAAACCCCCACAGTTCCTTGAGAAAGTCGATCATCAGTAGGTATTCTCCAGTCTGGCCAGAGGGTTGTCATCGGAAAAATCCCGCCGATACGAAGAGGCCCGGAGATCGGGGCGGCGCTGCAGCGGGTCCCGCCCGACAAGGCGGAAGACGATCCCGAGAGGACAGATGATCAGATAGAAGAGCAATCCGAAGATGAGCCATGAATTGATCCGGTGGAGCAGTGACCCAAGGCCCATCCAGAGTGCATGGGGGAGGAGCAGCGAATCCGAGTTGATCATACCGGCCGTGAGGAAGACAAAGCCGATGAGAAAAGCAGTCCACCAGGGCGAAGCACCGGCCAGAAGCGGGAGAGCCAGCCCGAAGATCAGTGGAATCCCGACGGCCATGACGCGTGAGAAAGCGACCAGACGGAAATGGTCGCCGCGGTGACGCCGGATATGGTCCCGTGTCCACTGGACCCATGGATGGCGGATGAGTGAATTCATGGCTCAGCGGGCGATGAAGAAACTGCCATGGCACTGCCGTTGCGGCGAAAGTCAGCCACCCCGTGCCGTTCGCCGGATTTCAAGTCGATCATGATCGAATGGGCATCGCCCTGGAATCCCGCCAGGGAACGGACACTGACATCATGTCCGCGGTCACGAAGTTCGTCGACAGCGTCGCCGGTGACCACTCCGTCGCGATTCTCGATGACCAGTCGATCGGGGAACCACTGATGGTGGAAACGGGGAGCAGCCATGGCCTTGTCCAGCGGCATGCCGTATCCCAGCGTGTAGAGGACCATTTCCATGACGGTGTTGATGATGGTTCTGCCTCCGGGTGAACCGGTGACCAGAACCGGGCTTCCGCCCTGTGACACGATGACCGGAGTCTGCGAGCTGAGCATCCGCTTCCCGGGTTCGATGGTGTTGGCTTCAGTGCCGATCCGGCCAGCCGTGTTTGTTTCGCCGGGGAACCAGTTGAAATCGCCCATTTCGTTGTTCAGGACGAAGCCGGCGCCTTTGACGACGATGCGGGCACCCCAGCTTGCCTCAAGAGTGGTCGTATTGGAGACCGCCATACCGTCACCGTCCACCACCGAGAAATGTGTGGTCTGGGGGCTTTCATCAGAGAGCAGCATCGGCGGAGCGAGAGAGGCGGACGGAGTGGCTTTCTCCATGGAAATACCCGAAGCCACCGTGGCCGCGTATTCCGGTGTAATCAGCCGCGGATGAGACGGTACAAAATCTGTATCCCCGAGGTGGAGAGCGCGGTCGCGGAAAGCCCGTTTCATGGTCTCAGCCATCTTGTGCAGGGCATCGGCCGACCATGGGTCCATGGCGTGCGACCGGATATCAAGGTCTTCAAGCACCTGGAGCATCTGGACCAGACAGATTCCTCCGGAGCTCGGGGGCGGTGGTCCGAAGACCGTATAGCCCATGAAGGATCCCACTATCGGTTCGCGGACCACTGCGGTGTAGCGATCGAGGTCCTCCATGGTTATCAGACCATCCCCGCGCTGCATTTCGTCAACGATGAGACGGGCGGTGGTCCCGCTGTAGAACCCTTCCTTCCCTTCCCCGGCGATGCGGGTCAGAGTTGCTGCCAGGTCAGGCAGGGCCAGGCGTTCACCCGGTTGCCATGGAACCAGCGTCCCGGCCTCATTCCTTTTGCCGTAGTTGCGAAGAAGTTCCTCATGACGGGACTCACTCTGCACAGTTGGAGAGCCCAGAACGTAATTCAGGGAATAGGACAGGGGCCGGTCGATCACAAATCCATCGCGTGCCAGACGAATTGCCGGTTCAAGAAGCCTGTGCCACGGCAGTCGGCCGTATTTCCTCCATGCGGTCTCCATGCCGGCAACAGTCCCGGGAACACCGACAATTTTGTGACTCCATGGGCCATCATCACGGGTGAAGGTATGGCGGCCGGCAGCCAGAGGAGCCTTTTCGCGATAGTCGATGCACACCACACTGGGCTCGCCGCCAGGAGGAGCAGGAGGATGCACCATCATGAATCCGCCGCCGCCGATATTGCCGGCCTCGGGCCATGTGACGGCGAGGGCGAACTCGACCGCTATGGCGGCATCGACCGCGTTGCCGCCGGATTCGAGGATTTCCACGCCGGCTTTTGTAGCAAGCGGGCAGACCGAAACCACCACACCCCCGTCGCTGCGGACCTGTGAAAGTTCCGGCGCCGCGAATCCACTTCCAATGCAGGAAAGTAATACCAGCCCGCAGATCATGTGCTGCATCAGCCGGATATGGACCGGGTCACCCGCCGGCTTCATGGGCGTCGCCGGGACACGGAGGTTATCAGTCCGGTTAAGTGAGGGGATCGTCGCCATGGTGTTTCCCATTTAACCCCGGGTCTGCCCCATCGGCAATGCCTGAGATGAGCTGGAACTGCCATTCCATAAGCTGCCGCGCGCCTTCCTCCCAGTTGGAAGCCAGGTCCTCAAGTTCCGACCGGCTGGCGATGACAGTCGGGTCCATATCCAGTTGTTCGGCGACTTTGTCGCGATGCTCCCGAAGCGCATCAAACGAGAACATCCTCTCGCCTTTGGGAATGCGGTTGCGCCGGCCTGTTCCAGCATTCCTGCGGGGCCGGTCGGCGAGGCGGGTGCGCATCCCCTCCTGAACAGCCGCAATCAGTCCGGCCCGGCGCCGGGCCGGAAATTTCCGGGGAATCTCATCCTGCCACGGAAGTTTCTGCGAAGCTGCATCCGCGATCTCGATCATTTTCCTGTGTGGAAGCACAAAAAACGGCGGACGGTTCAGTCGAACCGCCTCCTGTTCGCGCCAGGCCCACATTTTACGGAGCACCGCAAGACCGAGTCTGTTCAGCTTGTGGTATCCCTTGATCCTCCATACGGTCTCGGGGTCGCCCTCCTCCACTCTCGAATAGGCGTGCAGGATCCGTTCGCAGGTCTGGCTGTGCCATCCGATTCTCCCGAGGCGGATCAGCTCGCGGCTGAGGATCTGCTTGAGTTCGTAGAGATAGGCCACGTCCTTGCGGGCGTAGTCCAGCAGCGACGGTTTCAGCGGCCGCTGCGACCAGTCCGCCTTCTGTCCGGATTTCTCCAGCTCCACATCGAGGAATTCCTGCGTCAATGCCGAAAGCCCGAACTGCCGCATCCCAAGGATTCGCGCCGCCTCCTTGGTGTCGAATACCCGACTGGGTTTGAAGGAAAAGGATTTGGCCAGGAGCCTCAGGTCATAATCACAGCTGTGGATAATCAGTTCCCGATCTGCAAGGGTGCTGAAAAGCGGTTCCAGATCTTTGACGGCGAGGCTGTCGATCAGCAGCTGTCCACTCTCACAGCCGATCTGAATCAGACAAACGCGCTCGGGATAACTGTGGAGGCTGTCCGCCTCCAGATCAAAACCAATCCACGACGAAGCCTCAATGCGCTCCATCGCCTCGCCCAGGTCCGATCCACTTTCAATTAATATCCAATCTAAGTCTGCCGACATTCGTGTCGGACATTAAAACAACTTTTTGCTTTTCAGATAATAAAAAACTCTTATCTTCGGGCCTTTAATTATGGAATTGACTGTCGTATTGCTGAAACCGGACTGTATTGAGAAGAAACTTGCGGGCGAGGTTATTCAGAGATTTGAGAAGGCGGGGCTGGACATTTGTGCCTGCAAACTGATGAGGCTGAGCGAGGAGCTGCTCAGGGACCACTACAGCCATATTGCTGACAAGCCATTCTTCCCGGAAATCGTGGAATTCATGCAGTCCACTCCGGTTATAGCCATGGCAATAGGCGGCGACAACGCCATTTCACGGGTCCGTGATATGCTGGGCCCCACCGACTCGACTCAGGCACCGAAAGGGTCCATCCGTGGCGATCTCGGCCTCGACAAGATGAAGAACATCGCGCACGCGTCTGATTCGCCTGAATCCGCCAGGGCAGAATTGTCCAGGTTTTTCTCCGAAAGCGAAATTCTCCACTGATCAACCCCGGCCGGGACGGAACACCATTCCGGCAACCATTGAAAATTCTGAATTTTTTGCGGAACCACGGCGGTTCCGCTTTTTATGTGTCCGGAGGATGCTTTTCGGTCATTAGATTCTGTCAGTCGGAGCAGGTCACCGTCTGACCGGCGGCAGTGGGCGCGCACGGATGCCGGTACTTGTCTGCCTGAAACACCACGGCAGAAAAAATCCGGACCGGGATCGGCTTCAATCCCGGTCCTGCCGGATGAGTTCATCAAAATCCTCCATCCCGGACAGCCAGTCGATGAGTTGGGCGTCTGCCGGAGGGAACTGGTATTGGTGCAGTCCGCGGGGCATGACCCATGCCACATTATTCTGCTCCATCGCCCTTGGCTCACCGGCGACCACTGTTCCGGAGAAGAAACGCAGTCGGATAGACCGGTCGGGATAGTCGTGTGTCACCGTGTGCACAAGCCGGGACGGTTCGAAAGTGAAGTCCAGTTCTTCGAGTAATTCCCGAATGAGAGCCTGTTCCGGAGATTCGCCCGGCTCAATCTTTCCGCCCGGGAATTCCCACAGACCGCCGAGGTGCTTTCCGGGCGGGCGCTGGGCGATGAGCAGCCTGCCGTCCCTGACTGTGAGGGCGGCCACCACATCGATTGTTTCCGGTTTGAAAGTCGCCATGTTCCGGTCTCAGCGGGTGCTCAGTGTGAAGAAAAAGAAAAACCCCGGCAGTCCGCAGATCGGGACAGTGGGGTTTGCCATCCTGTGAGACTCACGGGATGAGATGGTTCCCGGAGCGCGCGGTTTATTCGGCAGAAGGAGCGAGATCGATTTCGGCACTGGCTGTTTCAGCCGGCTTGACCGACGGGTCTTTCTTGAGAATCTCCTGCTTGCGGACCGAGGCTTCACGGGTCCAGTAGGAATAACCGGTTCCGAGAGAAATCTGGTCAAAAAGCACGTAGGCGGCCTTGAGATCACCGGATGCCTCCAGCAGTCTGGCAGCAGCGAACTTCGATGCTTCTGCCACTGTTGGCTGGTAGGCATCAGTCAGTGACTGATAATGCTTCAGGGCCGCCGAGGAGTTGCCAAGTGACTCTTCACTGCGTGCCAGTCCGTAGGTGGCATTTTCACGGACGACCTTGAGCTTTCCTGGATATTCGGAGAGGAATCGCTGAAAGGCGTCGCGGGCCTTACCAAAGTCCTTGTCGTCGAAGAAGGCTGAGCCTGCCAGCACCAGGGCTCTGGCTGCGGCTTCAGTTCCGGCATGCTCGGCGGCAACTGCCAGGTAGTCATCCCCGGACGGACCCTTTTCCGGATCGGTGAAGTCGATCTTGTCATTGACTCTGGAGAGGGCGTGTGAGGCTTCCTCCTCGGATGCTGCCGCCATGGACTTCTGTCCATAAATCCCCAGTACGACGACGGCCAGGATGGCCAGTGCGATGAAGACTTTGGAACGGTTCTTTTCAAACCAGTCGACCAGGGAGTAGAACGCCAGAGTCGAGTCCGTTCCGAGATCCGCCGGCTGTTTGGACGTGGATGCTTTATTTGATTGTTCTGCCATTGAAGGGGTGATGTTTGTCAAGCCGTCGAAAAAGGCAAGTTTTTTTCACATATATGTTCAGGGGGACCGGGTATCAGTGGAGTTTGAGATGATCCCAGAGGTCCTTGGCATCCATGCGGAGGTTGATGTAAAAGGGCCCGAATTCACCAAAACGGGCGCTGACCTCATCAAATCGCATCTCGTAGACGATTTCCTTGATGTCATCCAGATGCTTGGCGATCAGGGTGACGCCCCATTCCCAGTCATCGATGCCGGTGGAACCGGTAATCAGCTGTGAGACGCGGCCGGCGTAGGTGCGGCCCACGCGGGCATGTCCGGCCATCAACCGCTTCCGGGTGGGAAAATCCAGACTGTACCAGTTGTCGTCGCCGCTCCGGCGCTTGAGCATCGGGTAGAAGCACATGATTTCCCAGTCCTGCATCTCCGGATAGAGCCGGTAATGCTCATACTTCGAAAACCGCTCCTTGAGTTCAGCAAAGCGACGGTCGTAGTCCTCCGTGCCGGGCGTGAGCTTTTCCTGAGTGACAAGCATGTTTTTCATGTCCTCATCGGTGGTCACGTATTCGGGAAGCTCGGTGACACTGAGATAGGTGTAAACGGACTGCAGGGTCTCGGGCGGGAAACAGGCCTCCAGTTCGTGATGCATTTCGCCGAGCTTGGCAAGGTCCTCGTGATAGAGAATGAAGGCAAAATCGGCCTTGCCGCCGACATTGGCGTAGGGCGACACCCGCGGATGGGAAGGTCCCGGAAACAGGCTCTGAAACTGCTCGAGGTTGTGCATGGTGCGCTTTCGGCGTGCGCCTTCAAGGTTCCACCATGCTGCGCGGTTGACCTTGTAAAAGAGGTGCATCAGGTGGATGCCCTGCTTCAGTTTGATCGGTTGAATGCTCATGCTTGTCGCTAGACTACTATGGATTGACAGCGGAGGTCCACACTATCGGATCCGGATGGCCCGCGCAACAGCGGGGCGGCGGGAAATTTGATTGTGAGGAAAGTGCCGTCCACCGGCAAAAGCACTGAGTGGACACCATCCTTTTGCATCGGAAAAAGGAATGAAGCCGGTGACCGTATGAGAGTTATGAAGTTCGGCGTGGGATGCCCCGGGTTCGGTGGCTGGACCCGGTCGTGGAATCAACCGAGACTGCCGTGACTGCCATCACAGAACGGAGCGGTGCGGGTCTGCTTGCAGGTGCACCAGGCGCAGAGTTTCCCGTCCGCTATCTCGACTTTCTGCGGGGCGAAGCCGGTCCCTTTGTGTGAACCATCGCAGAAGGGCTGGGTGGCGGAACGGCCGCACGAGCACCACCAGTAGGTTCCGGGTTCCATGTTATCAACTATCGGGCTTTTGCCTGCTATTTGTGGCTTGTCCATATTGCTTTCCAAATTGAACGGATTCGATCCATTTGCAACCGTCAGGGCATCGACCGGAGATCAGGGATGCCTGAGGTGATTGAATTCAGATGCCCCGGGCACTGTGGCCCATCGCGCTCATTCGAGATAGCGCTTGGGATCATGAACGGTGGACTGGACCTTGAGCCGGAGACCGTTGAGCTGGATGAATCCGGTGGCGTCATCCTGGTTGTAGGCGTTGGTCGGATCCGCCTCCATGGTGGCAATGTGCGGGTTGTAGAGACTGAATCCGGACCGGCGGCCGGCGGTCATGATGTTTCCCTTGTAGAGTTTCATGCGGACTTCTCCGCTGACGTCCTTCTGGGATTCCTCCACGAGGGCCTGGATGGCAAGACGTTCGGGCGCGAACCAGAAGCCGTTGTATACCAGTTCACTGTATTTTGGAATGAGTGAGTCGCGGAGGTGCATGACCTCGCGGTCCATGGTGATGGATTCCATCTGCCGGTGGGCGGCGAAGAGAATGGCTCCTCCGGGCGTTTCATAAACCCCGCGCGATTTCATACCGACAAAGCGGTTCTCCACGAGGTCCACCCGGCCGACACCATGGCGGCCGCCCAGTTCATTCAGCTTCTCCATGACCTGCAGCGGGGTCATGGGTTTTCCGTCGATGGACACACAGTTGCCCTTTTCGAAACCGAGAGTGACATATTCCGGCTGATCCGGAGCGTCTTCCGGGGCAACACTCAGTTTGTACATCCCCCTGTAGTCCGGGTGGGTTGCATCCAGCCACGGGTCCTCAAGCATGCCGGCTTCATAGGAGATGTGGAGGAGATTGCGGTCCATGGAGTATGGCTTGCTGGCGCTGGCCTCGACATTGATCCCGTTATCGGCACAGTACTGGATCATCTCGGCCCGGCCGGGAAATGTTTCCCGGAACTCCGCCATCCGCCATGGGGCGATGACTTTGATATTCGGGGCGAGGGCGGCGGCGGTGAGTTCAAACCGCACCTGGTCATTGCCTTTCCCGGTGGCACCGTGGGCGATGGCATCGGCGCCTTCCATGCGGGCAATCTCCACCATGCGCTTGGAAATCAGCGGCCTCGCAATACTGGTCCCGAGGAAATACTGGCCTTCATAGATGGCTCCGGCCCGCATCATCGGGTAGATGAAATCGCTGGCGAACTCCTCCTGGAGGTCATCGATATACATTTTGGAGGCACCGGTTTTTCTGGCCTTCTCGTCGAGGCCGTCCAGTTCCTCCTTCTGGCCGATGTTGGCGCAGAATCCGATCATCTCAGCCTTGAAATGCTCCTTGAGCCACAGCATCAGCACCGACGTGTCAAGGCCACCAGAATATGCCAGTACAATTTTCACGATCAGCATTTAGCCCCATTGCCGCAGCCGAATCAAGTGCCGGCGATGGAAATAAAAAACCCCCGGACGGACCGGGGGCTGCCGTGGAAAAAGCGGGCTGGACGGATCAGTCCTCAGTTCCGTCTGACGCGATAGAACCGGTGGTCAAAGTTTCCGCTGTCCGGGTCGGTGAAACGGAGTGTTCCGCCGGAATGAGTCTGCGTGCTCAGCGTGCTCCAGTTGATCAGGTCGATGGAGCCGTCAAAGGAGAAGCTCTGGCCGTCCTGACCGTCGAGCACCGAGATTTCGATGAGCCCGCCGGCAACAGTCCGGGCCGAGATCTGTGGTGGTTCGCCGGGGTTCACATTGTCCTCATTGACAATAACCTCGACAACCGAAGAGTCATTGGAAGCACCGACATCATCAATCGCTCTGGCAAATAGGCGGAAGCGTCCGGCAGGTGCGTTCTGCACTGACAGTGAATAAGGCGGCTCGGTGGTTTCAGCCACCTTTTGCGATCCGAAGTAGAATTCGACGCGACGGATCTGTCCGTCACTGTCGGATGCCTGGACTTCGAAACTGAAGTTCGCCGGCGCGGTGAGCGTCGTGCCGGCTGTCGGTGTGGTGATGGTGATCTGTGGCAGCTGGTTCTCGGTGGTGAAGGCACCGCGGCGGTAGATGGTTCCGAAGATCGCATCCGACAGCCACAGCTGCGGGTCGCCCTGGAGGCTCAGGTCCGACCGGTCAAATGGCTGGATAAAC
>JAUIAG010000469.1 GCA_030425355.1 Verrucomicrobiia bacterium | reverse complement strand
CCCTTCCCGGTCCTGGCCGGCAGCAGTGGAGCATCGGGGGGATGATGGCCTGCGCTCTGGTTTTGAGTTTCTGCCTTTCAGCTGTGGATGTCATGTCAGTGGAAGGCCCGCCCACGGGGCTGCATATTACTGAATTTCTTGCGGATAATGTGACGGTTTTTCCGGATAATGCGGATTTCGATGACTACTCGGACTGGCTGGAGCTGCATAATCCCACAGAAGCCGCCATCAGCCTCAACGGGTGGTTTCTCACCGATGATCCAGCTCAGCCGCGTAAATGGGAGTTTCCGGAGGATGCATCCATCGGCGCCGGTGAATACCTGGTGATTCGGGCCGACGGTTTTAATGCGGTCCCCGGAATGACTGCACGACGCGAATACTCGCCATGGGACAGCTTTGAGGTGACCCGATTTCACACCAGCTTCAGGCTCTCCGCCGGGGGGGAAGTGCTGGGCCTTTTCCGTGAATCCGTGCCGCCGGAAAACATCGATCTCATTTCCTCAGCCCATGTGTGGAAATTCCTGGATTCGGGTGTCTACCCCGGAGCGTCGTGGGTGGACGCCGTTTTTGATGATACGGCATGGAACTCAGGGCAGGGGCCACTCGGATACGGTAACGGTGGTGAAGCGACAGTAGTCGGCTACGGACCGTCGTCCCGTGACAAATACATCACCACATGGTTCCGGTCCACAGTTGAGGTGACTGACCATGCCGGGCTCACCCACTGGCTGTTGGATATGGAAGTCGATGACGGTGCTGTCGTCTACATCAACGGGACCGAGGCTGCACGCGTCCGGCTTCCGGAGGGGGAAATCGATTCTCAGACCGAAGCCTCAACTGCCACGGAAGGACTGAGGGATGTCATCCACATCGATGCCTCCCTGTTTCAGGAAGGGCTGAACATCATTGCGATCGAAGTGCATCAGACAGATCCGGGCAGTTCGGACCTCCGCCTCGATGTGAACCTGTCGGCCCGCCGTCATTCCGGAGTTGTCGAGGCGGTGGATGTGGTGGAATTCGGGCAGCAGTATCCGGATATCTCATGGGGGCGGGACCCGTTGGAAACTTCACGGTGGGGATTTTTTGGCGAGCCGACACCAGGCCGCCGGAACAGCACCGAACGCCTTGACGTGCTCGAGGACGGTGCGGCGGTTTCCATGAGTCCGGATGGCGGCAGCCACGCAGGAGCCGTCGAGGTCGGTATTTCAGCCGGCTCCGGTGACGCTGTCATTCGATACACGATGGACGGTTCTGTTCCATGGTCGGACGCCGCGGTCTATGACGCACCGATTGTGTTGAGTGAAACAACCGTGATTCGGGCGCGGGCCTTCGAGGCGGGTAAACTCCCGGGTCCGGTTCTGACCCGCACGTTCCTGATCAACGAGCCATCCAGAACCATCCCTCTGGTCTCGCTTTCAGTGGATGAGGAACTTTATTTCGATGATGAGATCGGCATCTACTCAAATGTCCACAAGGGCCGTGAGGCACCGGTTCACCTCGAATTTTTCGAAGACGGTGCAGAGCGCAGCTTCGCCGTCAATGCCGGCACCCGCATAGCCGGCGAGAACATCTGGCGGTTTGACCAGAAGCCGCTCACCGTCTACATGCGGGGAAAATACGGTGATGACACTGTCCCATGGCCTTTGTTCCCGGATAAGCGAGTGGGGAGCTTCGGGGAATTCGTTTTGAGGAATGGCGGTGACAACTGGCCCAACGCGATGCTGCGGGATGCCATGACCCCGTCCATCCTCGCCGGGCAGAGCGGGAACGAAGTCCAGTCCTACCGTCCCAGCGCCGTCCTCCTCAACGGCCAGTACTGGGGTATCTACAATATCCGCGAACGCCTTGACCCGGTTTATTTCTTCCAGCGGTTCGGACTGAATGAAGGCACCTACGACTACCTGGAATTCGGACACATTGAGGGTAACGTCGTCGCGTTGATAGTCGATGAGGGCGATGCCACCGCTTGGAACAGCCTCATGGAGTTCGTGGAATCTCATGACCTGTCGGATCAGGAGAATTACCGTCATGTCGAATCACTTGTCGATGTCG
>JAUIAG010000138.1 GCA_030425355.1 Verrucomicrobiia bacterium | reverse complement strand
GCTGCGGCGGTAAAGTGCCTCGCCCTTCTGGCGGTTCGCAAACTTGAATGACTGCTCCACCTCGTAGGGACGCACCGGTTCACCGCCGACTTTGTCCACCAGCAGCCCTGAAACCGCCAGCGCGTTGTCGCGGATCATCTCCGCAGCAATCCGGTAACTCCGACCCCGCCCGAGAAGGCGGTTCTCCGGATCCAGCTTTCTTTTCTCAGGGCTGGTGATCGAGTCCTGCGTGTAGGCCCGGCTGGTGACCATGGTCCTGAGCAGCCAGCGGACATCCCATCCGCGGTCCATGAATTCGGCCGCGAGCCAGTCGAGGAGTTTCGGATGTGTCGGGGCGGACCCCTGGAAGCCAAAGTCTTCGGGTGTTGTGACCAGTCCCCTGCCGAAGATCATCTGCCAGTAGCGGTTGACAGTCACACGGGCGGTCAAAGGGTTGTCCCTGGCTGTCAGCCATCGGGCCAGATCCAGACGGTCGGGATTCGCTCCCCGGGACTTCAGCGGATGCAGCACGGCCGGCGTCATGGATTCCACCGGGAATTTCCGCGATTCGTAATGACCACGGTCGAGGAAGTAGGTCTGGTGCGGGGTCCGGCTTTCCTGCATCACCATGATCTCGCTGAGCGAATCCTTGATCGCATTCCTTTCTTTATGAAGAGACTGCAGATCCTGACGAAGCGTCGCTGCCTTATCGCTGCCGCGCCAGGCATACAGGGTGGCCAGCTGCTCCGGTGAATGCCCTTTGAGAGCCGTGAGATCAACTGCATCGAGCCGGTTCTTCAGCGCGGAGAGCTCGGGGCCGGTCAGAAGTGTATCCCATACGGCGAACTCATCCATCAGTCCATTCTTGAAACCGCGGTCTCTGAAGCGTTCCCCGATGGCGATATTGTCACCGCCGCCGCCGGTGATATTCTTGTAGAGATTGTTGTAGAGGATGGTGGTTTCGGCCCTGCTGCCATTCAGGTAAATGGACAGCCCCCGCGCATCGGCAGAACCATCATAGGTGACGGCAAGGTCGATCCACTCCCCAACCGGAAGCTTCCCGTTGGTGCGGATGCTTATGGCGTTTCCCGGCCAGAAATGGATCAGAGAAAACTGGCCGTATCCCTCGAGAACAAGGAATTCATAACCGCGGCTTCCCGCATCCGTCCATGCCCTGGACCGGTGGAAGATGACCGAGCGTTCAAACTCCTCCGGGAGCATGATCCGGGTGGCAATGGAAAAAGGCTGGTCCCGGCTGAAATTGCCGACGGGGAGATTCACCGCATCGTCGCCGGTCAGTCGGATGGCTGCCCCCATGGAACCATCGGCCTCCTCAATTCTGTTCCCGCCTCCCGTCGAAGCCGGCTTTTCAGAGTCGATGAGATTGGCAATTTTCCCTCCATCGAGAGTGTTGAAATCGAAATGCGCCACCGGTTCGGGAAGTGTCGATGCCCCATCAGAAACTGAGACCCATTTCCCGGCCGCTTCCGCGAATGCATCGCCCGCGACCAGCTGATCGAGACTGCCGCCGGTCGAATGAATCCTGTCCGAAAGACGCTTCAATTCCGCCTCCTGGCCGGAATCAGGCATGGTCAGCGTCGGTGTGGGGACACTCGAGGTGAAAAAAGAATAAAGCCCGGCCTCGTCGATGTTATCAAAAAAGGATGAGAACTGATAGTAGTCCTTCTGGGTGATCGGGTCATACTTGTGGTCGTGGCAGCGGGCGCACTCAAGGGTCAGCCCGAGGAAAGCCGTGCCGAAAGTGTGAGTCCTGTCGGCGACGTACTCGACGCGGAATTCCTCGGGGACGCTGCCTCCCTCGACCTTCTGGGGATGAAGCCTGTTGAATGTGGTGGCCAGAATCTGCTCGCGGGTCGCGTCGGGCAGCAGATCCCCCGCCAGCTGCCATTCAATAAAAGTGTCGTAGGGGAGATTGTCGTTGAAGGCATTGATGACCCAGTCGCGCCACGGCCATACAAAGCGGTCGCGGTCCACCTGATAGCCGTATGTGTCGGAGTAGCGGGCGACGTCCAGCCATTCGCTGGCCATTCTTTCGCCGTATGAATGCCGCCGCAGCAGATCATCCACCCGGCGCTCATACGCATCTCCGGATGGATCATCGATGAAATTCTGTAGTTCTTCAGCGGTTGGCGGCAGCCCTGTCAGATCAAAACTGACCCGCCGAAGGAGCTTTTCCCGCGGGGCAACCGGTTCAAAATCCATGCCTTTCTGCTGCAGCTTCTCAAGAATGAAGGCGTCGACCGGATTGGCAGGCTCGCCATCCACAGTCTGAATTTCTGGAACCGGGGGTTTCCGCACCGGCAGAAAAGACCAGTGGACATCATAATTCGCGCCCTCGCTGACCCATGTCTTCAGAACGGTTTTCTCTTCCTCGCTCAGTGTCATCTTTGACTCGGGCGGGGGCATGACATCATCGGGATCAGAGCTGAATATCCGCTTGATCAGCTCCGAACTCTCCGGTGACCCCGGCTCAATGACCCGGAGACCGCTGTCCGCCTCAATTCGACTGCCTTCAAGGGTGTCGAGGCGCAACCCGGCTTTCCGCCCGTCCTCGGCGGGACCGTGGCACTTGAAGCATTTGTCGGACAGGACAATCCGCACATCCGACTGAAAATCCACCGCCTTGAGAAGGGTCGGGCAACACAGGCACAGGAATGCACATACCACGGCCCCGCACAAAGCCGGGGCCACAGAGCCTGAGAGGTTGATCCGGGAGTGTCTGTCCCCGGATTTAAATTGGACTGCCATGATCTTCATTCTGCCACGATCCGGTGCCGCTTTCAATGGCCATCAGGGTGGTGCTTTGGCACATCCGGTTCGCAGTGCCCCCCGAAAATGCCGGCTCAATCACGGGTCTCCGCAATCCCATTCAGACAGGATATCGCCACCTCCAATTTTTTATAAAAAAAGACTTGTCACGATATTTGTTTGTGGTAATGAGATACCACAGCCTGAGGCGCGCGCCTGATCCTCTCTCTGGTTGATTCCTGTAAAGGTGAGATGGCTGTGCTGATACGCAGGCCCGGCAGGAGTCTGATTATCGGTGATCGGGACTGCTGCCACATGGGCGACAGGTGATGTCGTCTGGGTCGACTGCGTCCCGCCCGGTCGTTGAGCCTCAACCGGGGAAAAACCGGAAGGCGCTCTGAGACCGACAGGCTGAACACCCGGGCCCGGGGTGATGTGTGTGACGGGCCAGAAAGCCAAAATGTGAATAGTATGAGAACAAAAAATGATGTGAATAAGCCCGGTCGTGGAATCGGGAAAACAAATACAACCAGGCAGGTCGGACGTCCCGCCACTCTTCGCAGCAGGCGGTGCGTGATTGCCTTTCTGGCTATTGTGGTCGCGGCTTCAATTGTCGTGCAGCCGGTGATAAACACGAGTGCAAGGGTCGTCGGCTCCTCTGTTGTCCCGCAACCCGTAATGATTCTCGGTAGCCCGGCAGCCTCTTATATCAAGGCCATTATCAGCGATGCCTTCTCCAAATATCTTGGGGATCATGTCCTCAATGCCCTGAAGGCCTTCAAATTCGACGCCAACCCCAAACAGGAAGTCGCCTTCGCCAAACCAAGACGCGATCTGATCCGGAGCTTCGCACTTTATCAGGGAGAGTTCTGGAATGAAAACCAGAGGCAGTCCAATACGCGGCTGCGCGAGCTCTACGGGGAGTTCAGGGAAGCCGGAAGCTTTGAGCAGACTGGTTTCAACGGGACCGGCTACAACCAGACCACTGCCCTCGACGCTGAGATCCTCGCCAGAGGCGATAGCGGCATCGTCCCGGTCGAATATCTCGACGGGAATGAATATCACCCAGAAGAGTTCTTCCGGGACCGGAAAATGGACCTTTACAAGTTCAAGGTCGGTGATCACGAGAAGGACAAAACCGCATCCGTGCAATTTGGTCTTGGTTACAACGAAGCACCGGATGATTTGCACACCTTCAAAGGATACAGGATGAAATGGGATACTGGTTATCAGGTATTCGTAGATGTCGGAAAAAATGCTCCGGATCCGGTTAAGCCAGTCTCATTTGTGAAAAATAATGTCTTCCCTGTAGCGGTTGTCTTCAAGCTGGCTGATATCACCCCCCAGCTACAACAGACTTTTGGGGATGAGATGGAACTGGTTCTGCAGCTCAGGTCCAGAAACAGATTCAATAAAAGGGTATTCAATCAGCCAACAAACTTGCCGAGCCTTAGGGCTTTGCAAATTCTTGATTACAACACGCAATTGGTATCATCGGATGTTCTCGGAGGAGCAGTTGCCTTTTTCAAGAAATCCTTCAATCCGCTTGGCATCTTCGGAAGCACCAAAGGAGAATTCATAGAAGAATTTATTCCGATGGATAAAGTTAAAATAGAACAGTTCTAAGGTATTAAAACAAGGGCGGCTTTTGCTGCCCATTTTATTTTGCAAACAATAAATTGAAGTAGAGAAATGAAAAGAAATGTATGGTTTATTTTTCTTCTGGTTTCCGTGGTTATTTATTTATTCTTTACCAGTCAACGAGATGCTGGTGCAGTTGTTACTTCAGTCAATCCTGAATCTTCTGACCTGTCGCGCGTTAGCTTTTATGGACAGGATCAAAATGTTGATAGCGGATTGATGCGTGATGTAAATAAGAGGATTAGAGCTAGTCTTAATAAGGGAGACGACTATGGTCTTGATGCAAGTGACCGGCAGGAATGGATTGATAACTTTCCGTTTCAACCAACGTATTCCGATAAGGACTTTTTTATCCCTGAAAAGTACAAATTCCCAGAAGATTTCGAGAGTGAGTCACAAAGAGATATGGATCATGTGGTCAGGGTTTATCGCCATGGATTCATGCGTTATTTTTACGAAAACCCATCTCGATATTCGCCGGGTTTTGAGGAGATATACAAAATAATGAAGTCTGAAGGGCTTGATGGTAATCCGATGGCAATCGCCAACATTTTTAATGATATGGTGTGTTATCATCAGGCTCGGCAAAGGGACCCGGGGGCAATCTGGAAAGAGGACGATGTTGATTACGACGTGATCGAGCTTCCCGATGGGACCAGGACTGTTGGTCTGATGACAAAAACCAAGACATTCTCTGATCTGGCAGATGATCTCCACGAAATGGTGGTTGGGAAATTTCTGATTGATTCACTGTGGATTGATCAGAAGAAGATATCCGAATCCGAAGCCCGGCGAATAAGAGACAGGCTTTTCAATGAAATAAACTCTGAGGTGTTTCTCGAATATGACTGGCCAACTTTTGCCTATAACACTGACTATGAGGACGAGCTTCAGGCTGGCGATCCGATGATGATTAAATGACATTCGGGTCATCCTTCTGGCCACTTCGCACTGGCTGCCGCGATTCAAGGCGCGGCAGTCTTTTTTTTATCGACGGTGTGCGGTGCGTCAGCATTGTTGAACGAATTCTGGCTTTTCAGGGGTGTGGAGGTTGGTGATGATGGGATGCCTATGGCGGAAGAAAAGCGCTTGCTTGAGCGGTTGTCGGAGTGTCTGTCGGCACTTGTCGGTTCTTTATGTGCGGGTTTTTCGTGGTTTCTTGGCGGGGTGCTGATCTTACTGGTATTTGGTATTGTGGTGGATGTGGTTTTGTGGGCGGGGTTGAATCGTCCGGTTGCGGCCCTCTCCGAACTGCAGTGGCACCTGTACGGACTGACCGGCATGCTTGCCATGTCCTATTCACTTCTGAGGGGTTCCCATGTCAGGGTCGATTTATTCTACGAAAATTTCAGTGACTTCTGGCAGAAGGTTGTTGAAACGACTGGTCTGGTTGTGTTTATGGCCCCGTTGCTGTGGTTTCTGATGGTGGAGGGAATCGAGCTGGTGGAAACGGCTCTTCGAGTCGGGGAGAAGTCGGCTGTACAGGGGGGACTTGCAGCGAGATGGATTCCCAAAGCGTTTATTCCTCTGGGCTGCCTGTCGCTTCTGATATCCGGGATATTGCGACTCGGCTCATTGTGGCTGGATGGTCATGTCGGCCGCAGGGGACCAGGGGAGGCACAATTGGGAGGGGCCCGATAATGGAAACCCACCCTCTGTGGATTGCCGCTCTCTTCGGCACTTTCCTTTCAGCACTGATGCTGGGTATTCCGGTGGCGTGGGCGCTTGGAGGGTCCGCTTTCATGATCACCGGGCTCTGTGCCTGGTCAAATGCTCATGCCGATGGCAGCTTTGCTCTCGACTGGAATACCTTTTCACTCAGCGTCGAACGCATCTTCGGCCTGGTTGAAAATGAAACTCTGGTCGCCCTTCCGATGTTCGTTCTGATGGGCCACATCCTCGACAAAAGCGGTATTTCCGGAGCACTTATGGAATCCATAACGCACGTTTTCCGGCGGGTTCGCGGCGGGCTCGCCTTCGGTGTCGTGGTGATCGGAGTGCTTCTGGCCGCCAGTACCGGGATCATCGGTGCATCCGTGGTTCTTCTTGGAACTATCTGTCTCCCATCCATGCTGGCTTCAGGATACAGCGTCAGACTCGCTTCAGGAATAGTCTGTGGAGCAGGCACGCTTGGGATTCTCATCCCTCCGAGCATCATGCTGGTCATCATGGCGGATCGACTGCAGCTCCCCGTGGCGGATCTGTTCATGGCGAGTCTGATCCCGGGATTGATTCTGGCCGGGCTTTACGGCCTGTATATTTTCATTCTGGCTCAATTCAACCCTCAGAGTGTTCCACTGGCATCAACTGAAGGGAATGATGTCAGAACGGACTGGCTTAAGGTCTTCAAGTCAGTTGTTCCGGTTTTCCTTCTGATCCTGGCAGTGCTCGGGTCGATTTTTCTCGGGATAGCGCCACCCACCGAAGCGAGCGGACTCGGGGCCTTTGGAGCACTGATCCTCGGTCTGGTCCATCGTGGAGTCAATCGCCACGCTATACGGGCCATCTTTGATCAGACAGTCAATACCATGGGCTTTTTGTTTGCCATTTTCATCGGTGCCTCCTGTTTTGCACTGGCACTCCGGCTTCTGGGCGGGGATGACTGGATCCGCGAGGCCCTGACTTCGGGGCGGATGAACGCCATGCTCACGGTGGCCATCATGCTCGCCTTTATATTCATCCTTGGATTCTTTCTCGACTGGATCGAAATCACCCTGATTGTCCTGCCTATTGTCAGTCAGATCGTGGATGGGCTGAGCTTTCCATGGGCTGAGACATGGGGAGGTGACCAGGCCGTCCTGCTCTGGTTCGCCATCCTCTGCGCGCTTGTGCTCCAGACCTCATTCCTGACGCCTCCGGTGGGATTCGCACTCTTTTACCTGAAGGGGGCTTCCAGGGAGGTCCTCAAACCACGCGATCTCTACCTTGGCATCATCCCGTTTGTGGCGGTCCAGCTGGTTGCCGTGTTTCTGGTTTTCCTTTTTCCTGTCCTGGTCAACTGGCTGCCGCAGATGCGTGGCTGAAAGGCCATGGCTGGGTTTCAGGAATCGTTATCACCCTGAGTGGACCGGGTGGCTGACACGGCACGGACGCATTGATCATGGGTAAGTTCTTCGGGCGGGGTGACAAGGCTTGCCAGCACTCCAGCTGTGGCGGAGAGCCCGACAGCCGGGAGCGTTGGATTTCCCCAGAAGGAGTTCCACTCCGGTATCATCCGGACCACAAGAGCCACCACGAAGGCGGCAATGAGAGTCGCGATGGCCCCGGAAGCGTTGTATCGCGGCCAGATCCTGCCCATGACGGCCGCGGTTGCCATTCCGCTCATGAAAAGGACAATGACCGTCTCGATGTAGCCGATGATGTTGTCGGCTAGGAGGGTCATGCCAAGGGCGAAAGCAATCGTCGAAGTCAGGGCAATGCGTGAAAGAGGAACGATTTTTTCCTGCGCCGGATAGCGGCCACGAAATGTCAGGTGGAGATCCTGAAGAATGGAAGTGACACTGGCGATGGCATCGGAACTGGCACTCGACATGGTCGCGGAAAGACCGGCTATGAGGACCATTATTCCGGCCCAGAGAGGTAATGTTTCCATGGCCATCATCGGGAAAGCGAGATCTCTCGACTCAAGATCCGGATTATGGGCGTGGGCACAGATTCCTATGATGGCCGGGAGTATGGCAAAGGCGAGGTACAGCACTCCCGAGATGACAAACGCACGTCGGATTGAGGCGACATTTTTCCCGGAGTAGATGCGCTGCCGGAATGATGGTGTGCCAAGAATTCCAACGGCGATGGCGACCACAAGGGATAGTGATGGAAGGACGGCTGGTGAGCCATTGGTTTGGACGATATCCCTCTGAGCGGCCTGCAGCTGCTCCAATCCGCCGAGCTGTGACACGGCGATGATGGCCGTGATGATGAAGCCGGTGAAAAGCACCAGAGCCTGGAGGCTGTCTGTCCACACCACGGCGCGGTAACCACCGAGGATCACGTAAATGCCAAAGCCCGCAGCGATCAGCACTCGGGAGATGTTGAGATCAATCCCGGTCACAAACTGGAGGTATCGGGCCCCGCCCAGAATATGTGCTCCGAGCCATCCGATGGACGAGAGCACCACAAAAACTGAAACGAGGTTACGCACTGCGGCGGAGCCGCCGACGCAGCAGGCCAGTTCCTCACCCATGGATGAAAAGCGCCATTGCCGCACCGGTGCGAAGAGCCATGCCAGGAGGAAAATGCCGACAGCGCCTCCCGCTCCGAAAAGGGCTCCGGACCATCCGCCGGCGTAAGCCTTGCCGACGGCCCCCATCGAGGATCCGGTGCCGACCATGGTTGCCACGGTGGTCCCCAGAGTCAGAAGCCATGGAAGTGAACGGCCACAGAGGAGGAAATCATCACCATCCCGGTTGGCCCGCGCCATCCACCATCCGAAGCCGATCATCAGCATCAGATAGATGAGGAATGCAATGAGGAATGATGATGCCATGCGGTCCGGTCCGAAGTCTCAGACAGTTGACGGGAATTTTCCGGGTCTTTGAAGTGCCATGAAAGCAGGTGCCGGGCACCGCCAATGGGTGTTCCAGGCACTGGAAGAGGAGGTTCAGCCGCCTTTGTAGCAGGTGACATCCACCTCAACTTTGCAATCAACCACCAGATCGGTTACGGCGCAGATCCTTGCAGGGGGATGCTCTCCGAAGAACTCCTTGAAAACCTTGTTGAAGGACTGGAAATAACGGCTGTCGGTCAGGAAGACCTTGACGTGAACCACATGCTCCAGGCCGTAACCGGCTTCGGTCATGATATCAACACAGTTCTGAATCGCGAGGCGCGACTGTTCCACGATGCCGCCTTCCACCACTTCACCGTCCTTCATGGGTGTCTGCCCGGATACATAAAGCCACCCGCCTGCTTCGACGGCCCTCGCGAACGGAAGATGCTGCCCTCCGGTTCCCTTTCCGCCGGCTGCGCCAATTCTCTTAATGGACATATGACCCAGAGTATGTGACGCGGTCTGTCCAGTCATCGAAATTCTGGTGTGCCGCGCGCCAGAAGTTGTCCGGAACGGCCCGACTCAATGTTGTCGGGGGAAAAGGATGGCGTCCCGTTCACCCACACCTGCCGGATACCGGAGGCGAGGCGTCTTGGATCATCGAAAGTGGCCTCGTCGAGAATGGTCAATGGATCGAGAATTACAATGTCCGCCGCATATCCTTCTCTTAATAATCCGCGTCCTGCCAGACCGAAGACTTCAGCAGCCAGCCCGGTGCAGCGATGAATTGCTTCCGGCATGGAGTAGAGATTCTGATCCCGGCTCAGTCTGCCTATCACGCGGGGAAAGGTTCCGTAGAGGCGGGGGTGGGGGAATGGATCGCAGGGAAGGCCATCGGATCCGATCATGGTCCGCCGCCATTGCAACACCCTTTTCACATCTTCTTCGTGCATGCAATGGTAGATCGCTCCGGCCGGCATCAGGCGCAGAGCGCATTGGCGCTGCGGCAGTCCCCATTGCACAGATATTTCCTCCAGCGTCCGGCCTGCCATTTCGGGGTGTGGTTCCGACCATGTGATAAAGATTCTGATCCTTTCGTCCACCTGGTCCGGATCGAGATTGCTGCTGCTCGCTGTGTACGGATAGCAGTCACACGCCACGCTGATCCGGCGGGATGCCTTTTCCATTGTTTCAATGGTCTCCGCGGTCCGTCCCCAGTTGGATCGTCCCGCGGTCTTGTGGTGGGAAATGACCAGTGGGACACCGGCACGTTCAGAGGCTCTGAATGCCTCATCCATCGCTGTCAGAATGCCTTCAAACTCATTGCGGAGATGCGTTGTGTAGATGCCGGAATGAGACCGCACCACGCCAAGCAGTGCGTCGATTTCCTCCGGGGGAGCGTTCCGGGCATTCGGGTAGGCAAGTCCGCTGCTGAGTCCAATCGATCCATGCCTGAGGCAGGTCTCAAGCGCTTCACACATCGCGTCAATTTCCCGCGGGGAAGCCGGGCGATTCAGGTCGCCATCCACCATGAACCGGCTGCGGAGAGTGGTGTGACCGGTCAGCGCCGCCACGTTGACGGATGGGCTGATCGCATTGACAGCCCTGCGGTATTCATCGAAGTCCCCATAAACAAACTCGGACGGATCTCCGAGGAGGTTCATTGGCTCTGCCGTTTTCCCCGGAGTTGTTGGTACCGGGTATGCACTGATACCGCAGTTGCCGACAATGACTGTGGTGACGCCCTGTGAAATTTTGGGAGTCGATTCCGGTGCCCGTATGACTGCCAGGTCGTCGTGGGTGTGAACGTCAATAAATCCCGGGGCAATGACCATTCCTGATGCATTCACGCGATTCCTGGCCTCCGCCTTCTCACCTGGATCAACCAGCGTGATCCTCCCATCCCGGATTCCGACATCAATCTGCATGGGCCGGGCATCCCTGGACCCGTCAATCAGCGTCCCCTTTTCAATAAGCCAGTCGAGCATGGCGGACCGAAGCCTACTCCCGATTGTATTTCCCGGAAATCCCTGATTTTATTCTGTTCCGCCCGTGACTCCGGCAAAAAGAAGTTCAAAACCTCCCGCATGGCTTCTATGATGGCCTCCAATGAGGTTCCTTGTTCAATCGTTCGTGAAGCCGCTCGGGCTGCTTTTCATCATGTGCCATGCTGCAGTGGGGTATATTCCCGGCGTTTCATCGGCCGAAACTGTTTCGCCGGTGCGCATCGTCGTCTTCGGGGACACCGCTTGCGTTCCTTTGGAATCCGGTGCCGGGGTCTATGTGGATCAGTTGCATGAAGCACTGCTTGAGCGGGGGGTTGCATCCATTGTTGAAAACCGCAGTCAGGCCGGAAGCCACAGCGGGTCCCGCATGGATAATGACAAAATCAAGGTCGCGCATGGCATGGACCGCTTTACCTCCAGCCTCAGGCTCAATACAGCGGAGGCCCCCGACTTTGCGATTGTTCACTTCGGTCTTGAGGATGCGTGGATCGACGGGGAACCGGAAGCCTTCGGCCCGCGAATCCCGCTGCCGCTTTACCGCTACAATCTTGAATCCTTCGTCGACAGGCTGCGGGACAAAGGAGTCATTCCGATATTGATCACTCCAAACCCCGTCGGTGACCGGTGGGGCAGGGATCAGCAGTCCGCAATTGCCGATTTTGCACAGGCCTGCCGTCAGGTCTCAGCCGAATACGGAGTGCCTATCGTGGATCTGAATGCCCATCTTCTCAACCTCTGCCGTTTATATGACCGGCCGCTGCAGTCCTGGCTGGTGGATGAACGGATTCCCGCCAGCGAGGCGCATCGGTTCCTGGCCGACAGGGTCGCTGCGGAAATTTCCGGCATTATCAAGGTGACACACAGGGACGAAAACGACGGGCCACTTCCGGCGGGCTACAGCATTCCTGTTCTGGATCTCGCTGATCAGAAACACCGACAGGTCATCGTGGACAGGGAGGAGGGGCAATACCTGGGACATCCAACCACCTGCCTGATGGAAGACGGAAAAACCATGTTGTGCGTTTACCCGAAAGGCCACGGCCGGGGTCCGATCGTCTACAAAACCAGTGTTGACGGCGGACTGACCTGGAGTGACCGGCTGCCGGTGCCTGATAACTGGTCCACATCCCTGGAAGTTCCCACGCTTCACAGGGTTGTCGATGCCGATGGAAACCGGAGAGTCATCATGTGGTCCGGGCTATACCCGTCACGTCTCGCCGTGAGTGAAGACGACGGAGCCGAATGGTCTCCTCTCCAGCCCGTCGGAGACTGGGGCGGAATTGTAGTGATGGGGTGTCTTTTCCCTCAGAATCTGGGCGACGGCCGGTATATGGCGCTGTTTCATGACGACGGACGATTCTTCACCGACGGAGGTAATCGGACCGGGGTCTTCACTCTGTACAAGACCTTCTCGAAAGACGGTGGACTGACGTGGAATTTCCCGGAGAAGGTTTATGAAGGCAGCTTTGCCCATCTCTGTGAACCGGGTGTGGTCCGATCACCGGATGGCCGGACTCTCGCTGTGCTGCTTCGGGAGAATTCCCGGCGTATCAACTCCCACGTCATATTCTCCACTGACGAAGGGCTGACATGGTCGCAGCCGCGGCAACTGCCGGCCGCTCTCACCGGTGACCGTCACACCGCCGTTTACTCTCCGGATGGCCGGCTCTTCATCTCATTCCGTGATACCACTCTCGACAGCCCGACCAAAGGGGACTGGGTAGGCTGGGTGGGAACCTTCGATGACATCGCCAATGGCACCGATGGGCAATACCGGGTCCGGCTCATGGAGAATCACAAGGGAGCGGATTGTGCCTATCCCGGAGTGGAAATTCTTCCGGACGGCACCATCGTCACCACAACCTATGGCCATTGGGAGCCGGAAAAAAGTCCCTACATTGTCAGTGTCCGCCTCTCACTCGACGAGCTTGACAAAATGGCGGCTCAACTGAATTGAGAAACAGACACTGAACCCGCCCATTCTCGCACTGACGTGAGCGTAAAATCGGGGCATCCAGCGCATCAGCGAAAGTAATTTCCGGAAGCGATCTGGGTCGCAAGGGTCCCTTTGTCGGTGGTGATCAGCGTGCCGATTCCGATACCGTTTTTCTCAAACCATCCCTGATTCATCTCGAGCACGAACTGGATGTTGTCCTCTTTGGATGGAATGGATTCCTCATTGAGGGGCTCAAGGTCGTGAATCTCCACCACTTTTCCCTCGCTGTTGATATAGGCGGCTGCGAGTGGAACAGTGGTGTTTTTCATATAGAAAGCCACGGTTCTCGGACGCGAGAAAGCGAAGAGCATCCCGCTGTCTTCCGGTAGGCTCTCACGGAACATCATCCCTGTCGCCACCTCCAAAGCCGTCATCGCCACTTCGACATTTATTTCATGCGGGCCGAGCCAGAGCGTCGCCTTGCGAAGCACGGGATTCGGAAGAGTGGGATTGTCCCACGTGGATTTTGAAGCACGGGCTGCAGGGGCTGTGGAACCCTGTGAAGTGGAACCTGAATCCGCCTGCCGCTGATCACTGCAGCCTGAAAAGGCCAGAACCACGGCGCAGGCCACGGTGGATATCACAAAAGAGAGGGATCTGTTCCGGCAGGCTGAACTGGTTTGCATGACCGGATAATACCCGTTGCCAGCCGGGATTCAATCGGAAGAAACTCTGGTGGCGGGGAGCGGCCGATTCGGGCAGCAGCTGCCGGGAAC
>JAUIAG010000468.1 GCA_030425355.1 Verrucomicrobiia bacterium | reverse complement strand
GTGGGAGCGTATGGGAGTTTACCGGATACCGCGCGCGCTTCCTGCCATTGCTTCGGAAATACCGTTCGTGCCGGGACAGCCACAGGTCAGGCGCGATGGAGCCGCGGCCATCGTTCTGGCTGGCGACCACACGCGCACCCCGTCGATACAGGGCGCGGTGGAATCCGGCAGCATGGCGGCGGATTTACTGCTTCAGTCGTAGATCGGGCAGAAAGTATTGAATGCTTTTTCAGCAAAGTCTCCCGGGTCATTGAACCGCCGGTTGCAGTTGAGGGAATCTATGGCATCCATCTGGCTCTCGGTGAGGGCGAAGTCAAAAATCTGCAGGTTTTCACTCAGGTGTTGTGGACTGGACGACTTCGGCACGACGGCGGTTTTCCGCTGCACACCCCAGCGGAGGCAAATCTGAGCCGGGGTCTTTCCATGATTTGAAGCAATCTCCTGAATCACCGGGTGTTTGAGCAGTGATTCTCCGCGGTCGGCCATTCCAAGCGAGTAATAACTCTCGGCACCCAGTGGCGAGAACCCGGTGACGGCAATTCCTTCCGTGGCGCAGTAGCGAAGCAGCTTCTTCTGTGTGAGAAATGGATGCAGTTCCACCTGCAGCACCGATGGCCGAATCGTGGCGAAACTCAACAGGTCGCGAATGAGTGCCGTGTTGAAATTGCTGATACCGATATGCCGTGCCAACCCCGCTTTCTTTACTTCCTCCATGGCCTCCCATGTTTCCTGAATGGGTACCGGATCAAATTCTATCCGGGGATTCCGGGCCTCCGGATCATAAATCCATTCGGGCGGGTATCTGTGGTCAAAGGGTACGAATTTCTGGGAAATGGGAAAATGGATGAGGTAAAGATCGAGGTGATCGAGCCTGAGGTCACTGAGTGACTTTTCGATGGCTGGTCTGACGTGCTCGCGGCGATGATAGGTATTCCAGAGTTTTGATGTCACCCGGAGATCATCACGTGTGCACAGTCCCTGTTTGATGGCTGACTGAATGCCTTCTCCGACTTCCTTCTCATTCCCGTAGTCGCAGGCACAGTCAAGGTGTCTGTAGCCGGCTCTCACAGCGTCAATAACCACACCGGGGGCGGTAGTGCGGTCAATTTTCCAGAAGCCCAACCCGACGGAGGGAAGGGAATCCCCATCGTAAAGCTGCAGTGATTCCATACCTGAACTATGTCGCAATCCAGACCGCCATTGAAGGGAATTTTACAACTGATCCAGCATGGTGGTCCAACTATGGACGGTTACGGATTTCATCATCTTCGGAAACACAATCATCTCCTACCGCTTTCACCGGCATGGGCTGATCGATCCTCGGGCAAAAAGAAAAAAGCCCCCACTGAACGTGGGGGCTTCCAGTATTTGTAATTGAGTAATTCTTTTTTGGAATGACGGATTATCTTGTGCCGCGCTGCTGCATCCAGAACACGTCCGGGTTGTTCGGGGAGCCGACATTAAGGGCCAGCTCGGACCGTGTGTTGATTCTCGGCACGGTGCGCGGGTCACGCCATCTGTGGATTTCCGCGTGAGCATCACCGAATGCTACGGTGCCGGCACCGCCATGATACCCCGCAGGAAAGTCAACAATGCGCTGGCGGAAGCGTGAACCGATGAAGCCCTGCATGTCGATAACGAAGTAACCGTCGTTAATGGAGTCAGGACGCTCAGCGATGAAGGTGATAGTGTTGGCTGCGCCGGGGATCTGCATGTCTATGTTCCTGATATAAACCTTCCACGGTTTACCGGTGCTGGGGTTATTTCCGGAAGCACCCCATGAAGGGCCGCCAATCCAACTGTTCATCGAGTAAGAGCGTACACGGGGAACCTGGGCTCCATCCATGTAGCCGGGCCATGAGCCGAGCGAACGATCACCCGGATCACGGAACAGTGCAGGGTTTTTTCCGGCGTATGTCCAGATGGGGCTTGCTGCAACACTGCGGTCCTGACCGGAGCGAACCCAGAGAGGATCCACTTCAGCGCGTTCGTTGATCGGGAGGTCGAGCCATCCACCGCCTGTCCATTCGGGTATTCCGTTGCCGGGACGTCCCGAA
>JAUIAG010000467.1 GCA_030425355.1 Verrucomicrobiia bacterium | reverse complement strand
TCCTCGGTAATGCCATGTTCGACCTGCAGGCGGGTATTGACTTCCAGAAAGTAGAATTCCTGTCGATCGACATCAAAAAGAAATTCGACGGTCCCTGCGGAGCGGTATCCGGCGGCCGCTGTCAACCGGCAGGCGGCTTCCGACATCGCGCTGGAGATGGCAGAACTCAGGCCCGGAGGCGGCGTTTCCTCTACAACCTTCTGATTGCGACGCTGCATGGAACAATCCCTGAGCCCAAGGGAAAGCACCTTCCCCCGTCCGTCTCCAAAGATCTGCACTTCAATATGTCTGGCGCGGCTCACGAACCGCTCAAGATACACACCGGAGTCCTTGAAGTTGGCCTGGCTGAGATGGGCAACTTCCTGGAGCTGTGACTGAAGTCGATCCGGATCGTGGCAAAGGCTCATGCCAATTCCTCCGCCACCGGCAGTGCTCTTGATCATCAGCGGAAACCCGATTTCCACAGCGATGGATTCCGCATCCGACGGATTGTCGAGCAGCGGACTGCCCGGGAGAACCGGTACACCGTTGTCCATGGCCAGCCGGCGGGCGGTATGTTTCAGGCTGAAGGCCTCGATATGCTCCGGTGACGGGCCTATGAATTCGATGCCCGCAGCGGTGCACGCTCTGGCAAAACCGGTGTTCTCACTCAGCAGCCCGTATCCGGGATGTATGGCATCCGCGCCGGTTTCCTGTGCCACCCTGATAATTTCTTCCGACCTCAGGTAGCTTTCTGAAACTGCAGCACCGCCAATGAGTATTGACTCGTCAGCCATCTGAACGTGGTTGGAGTCAACATCGGCGTCGGAATAAACCGCTACCGAGGCCATCCCGAGTTTCCGAAGAGTGCGGATAATCCGGCAGGCTATCTCCCCACGGTTCGCAACAAGAACTTTCCTGAATGGTCTGTTTTTCATTGAGGGTCCCAGATGATCATCTCAACGGGGGTCGGATTATAGGCATTGCATGGATTATTGAGCTGGGGGCAGTCCGATACCAGACAGATAACATCCATTTCGGCGCGCAGTTCCACATACTTCCCGGCATCGGAGATTCCGTCCTCAAATGTCAGTCCGCCCTCCGGTGTCACCGGGACATTCATGAAGAAATTGATATTGGCGGTGATGTTCCTTTTGGTGAGATGGTGGAAGGGCCATGTCGAGATCGCACTGAGGAAATTATCACGGCAGTTGTGCATGTGTTTTTTTTCGTGAGCATACCGAACCGTGTTTGATTCGGCGGCACATGCGCCGCCAAGGGTGTCATGCCTTCCGCAGGTGTCGGCGACAATGGTCAGAAGCACATTGCCTCCGGTCGACATAAGGCGGCTGCCTGTGGTGAGATAGATCTTCTGCTGAGCCCGGATGGTATCCACCGCACTGTAACGGTCCTCCGGATTTCCAGCATTGAAGAAAAGTGTATCAACTGCCTGATTGCCCATCAGATCAAGAATACGCAGCACCTGCCCCCGCCGGATAATCTTCATCCACGGATCCCCCGCGCGGACAGTCTCGCGTGATACCGCATTCGAAATATCAAGACTGCTTTCCACCAGTGTGCTCATTCCTGACTTCCTTTCGTTGTTGACTGATGCCTGTTCATCTCACTGCCTGAATTTCTGATTGATTTCTGTTTTTTTGATGCCGCCGATCAGGATTGATCACAGATAATAGCGGTCTGTGTTTTCAAAGCCCCGTGCGTTTTCCGGGCGGACTGTGCGTGATGGATCATTCCCGGTTGGGGGGTCACTCTGATAGACAGTGAGCGACACGGTGCCGGGTTTCCATGCCTTTTCCGGGTCCAACGGATGCGGGCAGGTCGTCAGCACAGTCAGCACATTCATTTCAAAACGGAGATCCACAAAATCTCCTGGACGGCTGCTGCCTGGAATGAACTTCAGAATACCGGTCTCCGTGGCGTCCGTCCGGACTCTGCTGAAGAAATTGACATTGGCGACAAGATCGAGTCGCCCGAGTCCGTATTTTCCCAACTCAATGAGAAAGTTGTCTTCTCCATTGCGGTGAAAATCATTGCGGAGATCCTGATAATCACCGGTTC
>JAUIAG010000137.1 GCA_030425355.1 Verrucomicrobiia bacterium | reverse complement strand
CTTCCCGGATCGAGCCGTGGGCTACCGAGAGTGCTTGCTGGAATTCTCCCTTCGTCCTGCGGCCCTGGCCCTCCGCGATGTTCGACGGAACCGACACCGCCGCTCGGCGGATCTGGCTGGTCAGCCCGTATAGCTCCTCCTTCGGAAACGAGCGGCTGGTCGTGTAGAGGAGATCCACCAGATCCATGGCCTTCTGCCACGCGATCAGGTCCCGATAATTGCGCGATGTGTTGTCCATAGTTTTCAGTAGGCGGTAGGCAGTGGGCAGCGGAAGAATGGGCGGCTTGAAGATCCCAATACTCCTCGTAGATCGTCTCGAACAAATCGAACGCATACAGCCCGAAGTGCATCGAGCCACAAGCAGGGTCCAAGAGTCTGATTTCCCTCGGATCTTTCATGGCCCGATGGGGAATATACAACGGCTGCTTCAGCAAGTCCTCCTGCGACAGGTTCTCTTCACTGCCTTCTGCCCACTGCCCACTGCCTACTTCAGGGGCGCTTTCCCCTGGCCCGAGAAACACCTCGGTCGGCCGCCTCACCAGATACCGGCATTGGTCCTTCAACCGCGTGCGCCCCTGAGTCATTTCATACCAGATGCGGCCGAGGGTGTTGTCGGTGAGGAACTCGACGACGTAGCGGGGGGTGAAGAACTGGTTGCGGACGGCGAGTTCGCGGGAGTTGCGCGGTGCAGCGGACTCCTTGCGCATCTTTTTGCGCTCCTCGGGGTCGTTGTAATACTGGTAGATCCAGCCGATGGTCTCGTCCTCGGCCCAAAGATCCTTCAGCTCTGAGTCATTCAACAGCTCGAACAGGTCCCTGAGGGCGGTCTCGCGGGGAAAGAGTAAACCGTGAGGCGAGTAGCGGTCGAAGAGCACGCCGAGGTCGAGACTCAACTCATCAAAGAGACAGTAAAGGAAGACCCGGTATCGGTCACAGGTGTCACCCAGGGCCGTGCCCGCGACCGTGAGGAAAACCTTGAAACCCCTGGAGTCGAAACCTCCACCGACGCACTCCTGCACAATGCCGCGGGATTCCGCCATCCTGAGCGCTGCAAAGCGGTTTAGCACAGTGAAGGCCTGCTCGCGCAGCACGCGGTTGACAGCCTCCTTCACGGCCCCGCGGCCTGTGGACTGACTGGCAACATGCTGGATGCGTTCGCGCAACTGTCGCGCTACTGATCGCGTTGCGTCATCGAGCCGACTGAGCCTGTCCAGTGGGGTGATCTCGCCCGTTGGCTGGATACCATAGTTACTCTGGAACTGCCGGGTAAACTCATCTGTCAGCAGCTTACGGGCCTTACTGACCAAGCTCTGAAGTTTGTTGCGGGTCTCTTTGTCGAAAGCCATGGGAGGAATTTATAAATTATGAAAGGTTGGCTTTTGTGCGCATCGAAATAGCAGCCAGGATGACGGTGAATTGGTTGGACTCGTCCTGAATAGTAGTAAGGCGACCCGAGAGGACGATCCCGGATTCGTTGAGGAGTTCCAGGCAGCGGGTGGGCTTGTCGAGTTCCGTGAAGAAACCGCCGAGGTTGAAGATGAATGCAGCTTTGGATCGTTCCCGTTGGGCTTCACGGTCATTGGCAGCGACGGATGCGCGGGAGCGCAGCACCTGCATCCCTACAGCCAGTGCCTCCGAAGGCTTGGGCAAAGCCGAAAATGGCTTTACGATCCTCATCGCAAAAGCCTGCGTCCGAGTGCGCCAATGTTCCGGCCCTTCCTCAACAACCAATGCCTCCGGCTCTGTGGTTTCATACTTCATAATTCATACTTCATTACCACCATCCCTCCTTTGCTCAGCTTCGCCCGGATCTTCTCGAATTCTGCGATCAGGGCATCGACCTCATCTGTTGACCTGAATGTTTTGGGCAGAACAAGCGAGGTTTCGGTGGATTGCTCTTCTGTTTCCGATTCTGGCAAAGTCACCTTCTCTTGAACTTCTGAAGCTTCTTTACGGGCCTGCTCTCGTTCGTGGGCGGTCCTGGCGAGAGAGGTCTCAAGATCCCGAAGTCCGGAGCTGAGGTCGAAGTTGTGGGCGAGGAGGTCCTGAAACCCGGCGAGATCCGGGGAAACGGACTTTTTAAGCTGTCGGACACTGTCGGCGATGGCATCCCGGTCCGATTCATCAATCTGTGTCCAGGCCATTGAATCCTGCATGCGGGCCAGTTCCGAATCACAGAGTGCATGCTGCTGGGTCTGGAGGTCCCCCGCGGCGGTGGCGACTGAATTTTGGACCATATCGAGGCGATGTGCTATTTCCGATGCATAGTCATAAAAACTGTCCCTTGAAAGGAATTCGTTGCATTCATTGACTGCTGGTGAGGATTCCTCCCTCAGACGCCCGGGTATCCCGGAAGTCGGAAGGCGCTGGAGTGCTGATTCATACTGGCGCAGCTCGGTGACCACTTTTGCCAGCCCTGAATCGAGGGATTTCTTCACCTTTCGCGCCCATTGAAGATCATCGAAAAGCGCACTGTCCTCGCCGCCGAGGCGGGCCACCGCATCAGCGCCATCGCTGCGGATAATCTCGGTGATGGCGGTCTGGATAGCGTCAATCCGGTCCTCTCCATGGATTCCGAGAGCGGTGAGTCTTGCCCCGATAGGCGCGAACTCCTGCTGATAGCCGGGAAGACATTTGATCGCGGCCTCGCTGATTTCCTCCTCGATAGGGAGGACGATATCACCGGTCAGTTCCAGCAGCCGCTGGCTGGCCCGGCTCATGAACTCGGGTTGGGGCTTTTCAAGTCGCAGCGCAATGCCCGCCTTGTTGAAGCTCAGATTGTTTTTGAGAAGGGCGGCGGCTTCTTCTCCCCGAACCATGATGTCTTTTCCTCCGACGCGGAGCTTGATTTCCCCTGCAGCCAGCATGGCCGCGACAAGGTAGCGTGTCGTATCTCTCGACCAGCCAAACTCCGGATCATTGAAATGATCCAGGAAACGACGACCTTCCACAGTGCCCGTTTTTTCGAGGTAGGCACTGATGGATTTCAGTGCATCGTGGTCGGTGTTGATTGTCGTTTTTCCGCCGGATTTCCTGACCAGGCCAAGTGGATCATTGGCGGTGGTGATCTTGGCGAGATCCGCCTTCAGGAAACGCTCGGCCAGATTCCCCTCTGCCTGCAGAGGTGCCTCACCGTATTTTGAAAAGACCGTTTCGGCGACGGTCGCCAGTTCTCTGCTGGCTGCCGAGCCGGGATCATCGCCAAGTTCAGACACCGGTTTTGGCTGTCCCTGAAAGATAAATGATCCACCGAGGAGCTGTTTCCGAATCAGTGGTTCCAGTTGCTCATTGAGCAGCCGGTCGGCTCTCGTTGCCTGACTTTTGACATAGTCACGAATCTCCATGTCGGCCGCATTGCGGTACTTCGAACTGGTGGATATCGACTGACATCGGTGGATTTCGTTGACGAGGTCATCAAACTGGTCTGCACGGCGCGCAATAAGGTAGAACTGATTGTGGTTCGAGCGCTGGCAGGAATCATCGAGCCGTTCCTGGCGGACTTTGTCATACTGTGATGAGTCGATGAATTCAACCACAAGCTGGACTGGTTCCTTTTCCCCAGCAATGCTGGAGTGGAATCCGCCAGAAACGACCTTTATGCCACTGACAACTGATCGCACTCCGTTGAGTTTTGCCGAAGGGGCCGGGCTGAAAATCTCCCGAAGCTTGCCATTGAAGACAAGACGCCGGTCGGCCTCGCGGACCATGATCTGCTGGCGTTCGCGGTCAAGCTCTGTGACCGCCTCACTCATGAAGCGGTAACTGCCTTCTTTCTCCCCCAGAGGAATCAGCGGGTCTTTGTGCAGTGCTTCCACGGCATTGGCAACCTCAACCAGGGCATTTGCCGCATCGACCGCGGGATGAAGCAGAGCGGCCAAATTGTGCTCGGTGACCGGGAATTTCTCCAGCACCTGCAGAACGGCTATCGACTTGGCAACTTTGAGTTCCATCGATTCAGTGCCGAATTGCATTGCCACCTTGGCAACGCCATCGGTGATGTACTTAAACGAACGTTGTATATCCCGCTGAAGGGTGTCGAAAAAGGTGACCGTGTTGGCAAGGCTGCCGGCTTCACGGTCTGCCATTGGTTTTTCCCCCTCTCTGAGTGAGCTTGAATCAATGAGGATATCCTGAATGACCTTGATGGCTGAGCGAAGGCCGACTCCGCCACTTGTCTTGGCCATACGGCCAAGTAGCTGCAGGAGAATCTCAAAGTGCTGCGGAAGGAAGGGATAGAGATCAATGAAGGTTTTCCGATCCAGCTCTGAGTCGAAGTAACCGGCATCCTTCAGCTTGGTGCCATGACGAAGAGACTGACCGAATTTGTCAAACAGGCGGCCGAGTTCCAGCTCGCCTTCAGAAGATTTGGCCAGGAGACGCCGGTAACAAATCTCTTTGATGTCGCTGGCTTCAAGGTCAACCGGAATAGGGAACCGGTCCTTGAGTTTGAAAAGCTCGGTGGTATTGAATTGCGCATTCGGATCGTCCTCCGTCAGTGTCTGCTGAGCCGTTGCAAGAATCCAGACCTTGCCGCCACCGATATTTTTGATGTTCTGGGCCAGCCCCTGCAGATTCAATACCAGGGATTTTTTGGACTTCAGATATTCCCCCACTTCGTCAAGAACTATGATGGCATGTTCCTTGCCGGACTTGCGCCGGATGAGTTCCAGCATCTCACTGACACGTTTATTCTCAAATTCCGCTTCTTCCAGTTTCAGGTCATTGAAGGCCTTTACATCCGGGAACAGTTCCGGATAGAACTCCACTGCGAGACGTGAAGCGATCGCCTTTGTCACCAGTGGCTGGTTGTGGACTGACTCCCAAGTTTTGCCCTTGAGAAGCTCTGATGCCCTGTTCTTGAAATCGGTGTATCGGCCGTCCTTTTCCAGCATATATTCCAGATATGCTATTTTCTTCTCCTCGGAATATCCGGCCCACTGCAGCACCTTGTAGTAAAGGACAGTGGAAATTTCCTGCATGGTGGCGCCGGCGAGCATCTCGCTGGCGAGATCCAGCATCACCACTGCAGCTGGATATCGACTGGCAACGGTGTTGAGCCTGGCCTTTAATGTCGCTGACGAAATCTGGCCCCTCAGGAAATCGAGAAAGGGCTTCCCGTCAAGTTTTACAGAGTCGTCGAGAGCAAAGCCCAGATACTTGGTGAATGAACTCTTGCCTGATCCGTAGAATCCAGAAACCCAGACACCGATTTCGTGGCCATTGCCACCTTCCATGGCATCCTGCATGCGGGAAAGCAGCGAATCGAGACTGTGTTCGATATTGTCCGTGACAACATATTCGGAGATCTCAGTCTTGAGACGACCACTGTCAACCGCATCATAGGTGATGACTTTTTCTATCCGACGATTGATGTCTCGTGATGAATCAAAAAGGGTGCGAATGGCATTCATGGCAGGAAGCAGGTTTTCTGGTCAGCCGCCGACATGGACCGACCGGTAATTACCATCCTCCGGGTAGAAGCCAAGAAAACTCAATCTGGTTTTCCCGCATCGTTCACCCGGATAGAAGAAGATTGTCGGGACATTGAACTGCCCCTGAAGACGGGTTTCTATAGCCCCGATCCGGAGGAACGGATGAAGCGCTTCGAGATCCGTGACAAGCAACAGGTCCCTGTTTTTTTCACTGAGACCGGCAAGTTTGGAATGAAGCGCGTTCTCGAGGGACTTGTCCTCGGTGAGTGCTTTGCCCATGGTCTTTGCATATTCCGGAAAATTGAGCGGATCGTCCTCCTCCGACATAATCCACACATCCCGCAGGTCATTTTCCCTGAGGATGGAGCCAATTTGCTCGGCCAGAGAAAAAATATGAACATTCCAGCCATCCTGCTCGAACCGTATTCTCCATTTGTCCATCATTCTTTTCACGGTCAGCATTTCACGGGGGTGGAAAACAAGATAGAAGATGGGCTCATAACTGGCGCTGTTCAAGTCACGTCCATGCCGCACACGGCGCCGCAGTTCCTCGAAGTCCTGATCAAGTGACGACATCCAAAAATTCCTCCATACTTTTATAGTTCCAGGAAACTCGCATGAAGTCACCCGAATATTGAACAATGAAGCATCCATCCTGAGACAGCAGAGTGAGCGTTTCAATGACATCACGACTGTCCATCCCCCACAGTGCCCACTCCTTTGATTCGAGGACGCCATTATCGCTCTTGCCTGAAAAATGAAGTTCATGAACCAGGTAGTTGGCTGTGAATGACGTTATTCGCGGGGCGACAATATCACGATCGGCTTTTCTTCCAGCCTCCAGGAATCCGAAATCGGCGAGGGTGCTGTTCAAATATCCAGCGACCCTCCGCCTGATAAAATCCTCCGACCAACGCACCGAGGTTTTACCAGAGTCCACAGCATCCATCACGAAGCCAACTGCGTCTTCAAAAAGTAGAGCTGAAGTGCCACTCGAGTATTTTAACCAATATTTCTGGACAACGTAGTCAAAAAGAATCGGATTAGCGCGCGCAGTCTGCAGGAACATAATTGGCACGATTTGATATGTGGGAACTCCAGCATCCATCAGGATTCTCAACCATTTTGCCGGTGGTCCAAAACCATCAAGAAACCTCGGAGCAAATTGATCATATACAATATTTTTGAGACGCCTGTCCGTCATGCGTGACAATGCTCCGGAATTTCTTACAGACTCCAGAAGTTTGACACGGTCCATGGACTCCACCCACAGGTCCAGGAGGACTATGGATTCCTCAATCAATCCAGTGCCGGCACCGAGATTTGATGTATACAGCCGCTCACTCATCTTTCTGAATACTGTATGGAAAAACCTGAAATCCATCAGTAAAGGCCTTTTGGTAAGCGCCTGCCACGGCTTTCAGCTTGTCTAGATGAAAAAAGCTGTCACGGCCGCCAATGGCAATGGGACCGGCGGCATCCAGCTTGTGCCCACTCGAAAAATTCATCAGCTGAGACAAAGCGTCCTCCTTGCCTTCTGCCTGTGGAATCAGTGATTGATCATTTTTCAGGGCCTCCATGATCCCCGATTCCAATTCTGAAGGAAGCCGGAAGAGATGAAAGACCTCCCCCCGTCCAATCCGCTCGTCATGAGCCCGCAATGCTGCTGCAACAGTTGCGTTGAATGCTGACAACGCGACGGTCCTCGGGTAAATGAATTTAAGGTATCCCAAGCCTGTCTGGGACAAAAAATCACAATCCCACCACCCTGCATTTGGCTTCGAACCCAAAAACCCGACGAGGTAACGCAGAAAAACAACAGTCTTAATCGATTCACTTATGAGCATCATATTAACCGCCAGGCATCCAATCTATTGATCATTATCCATCGCAGTCATTTCACCGGATAAAAATGATCGGTAAAACTTTCTATTGATAATATTCCTGCCCTAAATTATCAGCAGCTGGCGCAAATCTATTCCTGAGAAAGATTAATCCTGAAAAATTAGCCTGATAGTCAAGACCAGCCATGGAATGTATAAAATTGATAAACAGGCTCCAATTGAGCGTTATTCTGATTTTTTTGCACGGTTCAGTCAATAGTTTATCTCCTTCCAAGTCACGAAGCCCCTGGAACCCAACCAGAATTTCACTCTGTCGGGATAATTAGTGACTTACCCATAATCAGTCACGTGACCTTCAGAGAGCAGGATGTGTGGGGATTTTCAGAAGGATGGATACGGCGAGGCGAGAATTATTCGGTTCAAGGTATTCCCGTCTCACCGCTGCCAGGCCGGAGGCTGCATCTCACGGTTCAATGATTCCCAGCGGTCGATGAGTTCCCGCAATCGATCCGGATGACGGGGGGCAAGATCGGAGGTTTCTGCAGGGTCCTGCCCGAGGTGAAAAAGCTGCCACTCCTGCCGGGGATGGCGGACAATTTTCCACGGACCGGAGCGCAGTGCCTGCCGCTCGCCAAGCCTCCAGTAAAAATCGCGTGAGGGGTGTATGTCATCCGGACTTTCCAGAAGGGGCCACCAGGGTAATCCGTCGGGATGGAGGCCGTCGGGGACCGGGATGCCCGCCGCGTCGAGAACGGACGGCAGGATATCCAGGGCACTGACCGGTGTCCCGACAACACCGGGTGATTGAATCCGCGAGGGCCATCGAATAATGAACGGCACACGGATACCGCCTTCAAACATGGTCCCCTTGCCGCCACGCAGAGGAGCGTTTGAGGAAGTCAGTTCCCGGGTTGGGCCGCCATTGTCACTGAGGAAAATGACGAGGGTGTTCCGGTCGAGCGAATGGTCCTTGAGGCAGGCAAGGACGCGGCCTATGCCATCGTCCATGGAAATCAGCATGGCGGCAAAGATGCGGCGATGGATGTCACTGATGTGACTGAGACGCTCCATTTCTTCATTGCGGGCCTGAAGCGGACTGTGGACCGCGTTGTAGGCAAGCGTCAGAAAGAATGGCCTGTCTGCGTAGCTGGAGATGAATCGGACCGCTTCGCGGGTGAAAGCATCGGTCAGGTATTCCGTCTCGTCGACCGGCTGGCTCTGCCGGACGAGGGGATTGTTGGCGTCATAGTCCGGTTCATTTTGGCCCATGTGCGTGGAGAGGATGGTATGCCCGTCACTGCTGACCCATTGCCCACGGCCGCCATCGGGAAGCGCGCGGCGACGCAGCATGGTGGTGACCCCGCCCTGATCGGGAGGGACGAAGAAATGACCTTCGTGAGTAAAGCCGAAGAAGTAATCATATCCGTGACGGTTGGGATGGTATCGGGCGGTGCCCCCGAGGTGCCATTTTCCGATAAGTCCGGTGGCGTATCCATGATTCTGAAGGATCGCGGCAATTGTCTGTTCCGAAGGAGGCAGCCCGGCGGCCGGATCCTCATTATCCGCACCGACGGGATTGAATTCATAACCGAAGCGGTTGGGAATGCGGCCGGTCATCAGCCCGGCCCTGGAGGCACTGCAGTACGGGGATGTGACATAACCGCTGGTGAAACGCACCCCGCCCTGCGCCAGCGAATCAATGTGGGGTGTGGGTATTTCGGAGTTGCCCTGGATACCGGTTTCCCCATAGCCAAGATCGTCGGCGATAATGAGCACAACATTGGGTCTTCCGGCAGCATGCAGAAATTCATCACCGTGGAGGACAAGCACCACCATGAACATCAACCGGAAGGTGAGAACAATTCTTCGACGGGCTGTGGACAGAGTCTGTTGCATTCCGGTCCTCGGAGGTTGGGATTTGGCGCGTTTAATGGAGCTTTCAGCACCCAAGGGGCACCGCAGCACCGCAGGGGGAACTTATCCTCACTCATCCTCAATGCCCGGGATCGGGTCATTCGGGCCGATGTCCTGGCCCTGCCAGTTGGCGACGCCGTCCTTCCATATCAGGATTCGGTGACGGCTTCCGGGAGCCGGCGGAAGATTGACTTCAGGGAGCCACAGACGGTGCTCCTCAATCTCATCGGTCAAAGTGACATCATCGATGCGGTTATGCCATTCATTGGGATCAGTTTCACAGTCGTAAAACTCCTCGGAACCGTCGGCATAGCGGATGTACCGGTAGCGTTCAGAACGGACCGAATGGTTGTCGTGGTTATGGGTGGTGATGGCGGGCCACGGGCGCCGGGTCTGAGGATCATTCAACTGCGGCACCAGAGTGTGCCCCTCGAGGCCACGGCGATCAGGAAGACGGCACAGGTCGATGAGGGTCGGGTAAATGTCCATCAGTTCGACCGGCTGGGGGCAGGCGCCGCGTCCGTCGATTCCAGGTCCGGCAAAGGCAAGGGGCACCCGCGTTGATTCTGTCCACAGGGTATTCTTGCCGGACATGGCTTTCTCACCCAGATGGTATCCATGGTCCGACCATAGAACGATGATGGTGTTCTCCATCCTGCCGGACTGCTCAAGTGCTTCGAGAAGACGGCCGACCTGGCTGTCGACAAAACTGATGCAGGCGAGATAGGACCGCACCAGCGGTCGCCACTGGTCCGCCTCCTGGAGGAACCGGAATCGCGGTTCCGGGAGATCCCAGTGGATATACCATGAGAATCCCGGGGTGTCACTTCTGTCACCGGCAAGCAGCGGCGGCATGATCAGGTCCTCATCCGGATACAGGTCAAACCACTTCTGTGTCGCGTAGCAGGGAACGTGAGGGAGGAAAAAGCCGACCTGCAGAAAAAAGGGTTTGTCGTATTCCTGCCTGAGTTTATCAACCGCCCAGGAGGCGACCTTCCAGTCGCCCTTGTCCTCGTCCTCATGAGGGAATGTTCCCCAGTCCATCAGTGGGTGGTTGCCGCCGGGGGTCGGGACCGGGATTATCTTCTCTGCGGGTCTGGCACCCACCCCTGCCCCCGGGCCCCATTCATCGGCAATGACCTCCCGCGAGGGGGCCGGTGGATAGCCGCCATGAAAAATCTTTCCGGTGGACATTGTGTGATAGCCATTGTCCCTGAAATGCTGAGTGAGAGGCACGAGATTGCGGAGGGACTCGACCTCAGCGAAATAAGGGGCCAGTCCGTAGATGCCGGTGGAGGATGGGCGGCGGCTCAGGAGCAGACTGGTGCGGGACGGATTGCAGAGAGGGCTCTGGCAGTGGGCGTTGGTGAAAGCAACTCCCATGGCAGCAATCCGGTCGATATTCGGGGTTTTGACCTGGGGGTGCCCCCCGAGAAATCCGACCCAGTCATTGAGGTCATCGATGGCAATCATCAGGACATTGGGTCTGTCCTGAGCTCTGGAGACCTGCGCGGCGAAAATCAGGATCAGGACGACGCACAGCAATGACCAGAGGCGGATGAGTGTTCGCGGCCGGATCTGGACCGATGGAAAATTATGGGAATGATGCATGGATTTCAGCGGGTTGGGTTTTCGTACCAGATGAGTCCGAGGTTATCCTGTTCCTCGCAGGTGAGGCAGTCGAGATCCCCGTCGCCATCGAGATCAAGGAGTTCGATGCGGTCGAATTTCCGCCCTTTATCGGACCCGACGGGGTTCCAGTGGGGCTTGTCGAAGTTGTCGGGGTTATCAAAGGGCCCGGCCAGCCAGTGGGTTCCGGGCCGGCCGGCTGCCTGAGCGGGTGTGCCGGTGTTGGTGGTGTGTATCAGATCGATGACGCCGTCGAGATCGATGTCACCGAAACGAAGCGCCTTGCCGTGCGGAATCGACTGAGGGTTGGGAACTGCACGGGTTCGGAGTGGCGGCAGTCCCCTGCCCCTGTTGACACCGAAGAAAAGCAGAGCCTCCCCCTCACGTGTGGCGACACCGATGTCCATGTATCCGTCCTTGTCGAGATCCGAGTAATCCAGGAACATCACTTCGTGATCGCGGCCGCCGATAAAGTGATTGGCCCATGGGGATGGGTTGGCGGCTGCGTCACCGCCGGGGTTCTCAAGCCACCTGACTCCCCGGAGTGGCCCGTTGCGGTCGGAAAGAAGCACATCCGCATCTCCGTCTCCGTCCATGTCGACCAACCGGAGCGACATGATCCATCCGGCATCACTCAGTCTTTTCAGCTGCCACGCCGATGGACTGACTGCAGGAATGGTTGGACTGAAAGCCATGGATATGCCGGCACCCTGCCCCTTGGATCCGAGAATCATCTCCGGTCCGGGGCGGTCATCGAACTGCCCGGCGATGCCATACATCCAGAGTTGAATCCCTTCAGCCGCCTTGAGGGGGACGGTACGCCAGTTTGATGCGTTGAGCGGATCCGAGTCACCGTTAGTCAGGGAGTGGATGTAGACAGAGCGGGTTCTGCCTTCACAGCAACTCACGACCTCCATGACTCCATCTCCGTCGAGGTCACACCAGAAGGCATCCTCGGGAGCTCTGACACGACCGACCTCAACCGAAGGCCATGGTTCGCGGACCCTTGAAGACGGCCCCGGATTCAGACAGATCCGAATTTGTCCGCCTTCCTCCCATCCGGTGGCGGTGTCCATGAAGCCGTCGCCATTGAAATCCGCGAGACGCACTCCATCCGCACCCTGCGAAGTGCCATCGATGATATGCATCGGCCATTCTGCAGACGAAACGGGAGTCACGGACCAGCTCACGGCACAGGCAATGAGGCATGTGATGGAAAACTGATCAGTGGAAAGGAATCCTTGAACCCTGCGAGTCATCATAGGTGTGGCCCTTTCAATTAACTGTATACCCGCTGGACGAAGTCAGAATTCAGTGGGATCGAAGCCGATTCAGCGGTCTGTTGTTATTCTGTTTCGGCGAGACGCTGGCGGTAGACGATGCGGGCGTGTTCGTAGGCGGCCATGGCCTCGTCCATTTCGGAAGCGGCGATGACATTCTTTTTCTGCGACCAGCACTGGTCCACAGATTCCAGGCACCACTCGATACTGCGGCGTGAAGCGCGGATCGGTTTCTCATCGACGACGACGAAAACCGGGTTTGTGTGGGAGGACGGGAGAATGCGAAGGGCGACCCATGAACTTTTTTCCATCCTGACCTGCCAGTCGAGGTCGTAGACACCTCCATCGGCGATGATATGGGTTGTGGCAACCGGTTCGCCATTGACGATGAGTTCGACGGGGACAGTGCGTGAATCCCCGACCCTGGCCCGTTCGATATGCCAGTATGGCTTCTCGGCGTAATGGCGGCTGGCGATGGAATGATTAGGTTCATCACCCAGCATGGCGGCCACCGTTGTTTTCACATTGATCACCTGTGGGCCATCGAGCTGCACTTCACTCCCGGCAACGCCCATTTCCTGTCCGTTGACATCGAAATGAAGGAAGTGGCTCCGTCCGTCCCCGACGTAATTGCGTCCTTCGCGGATTCCCTGGCACCAGTCGTCGTAATTGAGTTCGCCGTCGAGTTTGACGTAGCTGCGTCCGAGCCCGACGCGCTCGCCGTAGATGCACGGGAAGTCAGTTTCGCCGGAGATCCGTGTACGGAATCCGGCATTGAGGGTATGGTACCAGATGTTGAGTTCCCAGACGTAAGGCGTGTCGACGGTGGAGATAAAATCGACCGCCGGCTGCAGTTCGCCATCCGGCCCGGGCACCTCGTGGGTCACATCCACGATATATTCATTGGCTCCGATGCCGTCGAAAGGCGGAATGATGTAATTGGGCAGCTGGTCCGTGTCGACCTGCAGTCCCCATCCTGAGTGCGCCGGACCGGTCAGCGCCCCCTGGGATTTGGCCCACTTCAATGAATTGAGGCACAGTGTCGGCCAGTGGTCCTTGCTGTCGCCGCCCGGGTACATCTGCTCGCGGAGACGCAGGAGGCAGAGGTGCCCCGACCGATGGGATCCGAAACCTGAAATTTCTATGTCATAGCGCAGGAGATACGGAAAGCGCGAAACCGGATCGACCGCCCCGGTGAAGAACTGCTTCTGATAATCAAAACACGGGCCCCAGGTGAGGTTGGCTCCAATCTTAAGATCCTCACCCATGCAATGACGAATCATGTCGGGTGCATGGACGCCTTCGGTCGGGTTGGTATAGTGCGCGCATCCGGCCGCGTGAATATGGTGATCCCCCGACCACCAGCCAAGGCCCGCCGGATCAATCCACCGCTTAACCTGAAAAGTGACTTCCATGGGGTCAGAGCCCACACGGACTTCCCGGGTTTCCGGGATGGATTCGGGGCCCCGGGAAAAATGGAAGGAATAAAGTCCCGGTGGCAGATGGATTTTCTCGCCGTCATACCGGTAGATCTGCGGATGGAAGGCAAA
>JAUIAG010000136.1 GCA_030425355.1 Verrucomicrobiia bacterium | reverse complement strand
GCTTTTTGCCGGGCTCTTCTCATTTGGCTGCGTGCAATGTGACCGCATTGTCATCAGCCATGAAAAATGAAAAACCGCCCGAAAGCAGGCGGTGTGATGAATTCCAGACAGTCGATCTGTTCCGGGTTTTACTATTCGTCCGAGGATGACAGCTTGGCCAGCACGGTGAAGTCCTCGAGGGTGGTGGTGTCGCCTTTGATCTCGTCGCCGGAGGCAATCTGCTTGAGGAGCCGCCGCATGATTTTTCCGGACCGGGTCTTGGGCAGGGCCTCGGCGAAACGGATGTCATCGGGCTTGGCGACCGGGCCGATTTCCTTGCCGACGTGGTTGCGAAGTTCCTTTTTGAGGTTGTCCGTGACGTCGACACCGGACTTGACGGTGACGAATGCCACCAGAGCCTGCCCCTTGATTTCATCCGGACGGCCGACCACGGCGGCTTCGGCGACGCGCGGGTGTGAGACGAGGGCGCTCTCCACTTCTGCTGTGCCGATGCGGTGTCCGGAGACATTGAGGACGTCATCGATGCGTCCGACAATCCAGAAATACCCGTCCTTGTCCTGGCGGACGCCGTCACCGGTGAAATAGAATCCGGGGACCTCGCTCCAGTAGGTTTCCTTGAATCGCTTCGGATCCCCGTAGATGCCCCGAAGCATACTCGGCCATGGCTGACGGATAATGAGTTTGCCGCCTTCGCCTTTTTTGACGGGGTTGCCGGAATCGTCGACCACTTCGGGCTGGATGCCGAAAAACGGCAGGGTGGCGGTGCCGGGTTTCAACGGGGTGGCACCCGGCAGCGGCGTGATCATGATGGCGCCGGTTTCGGTCTGCCACCATGTGTCGACGATGGGGCACCGGCCTCCACCGATGATCTTTTGGTACCACATCCATGCTTCGGGGTTGATCGGTTCACCGACTGTTCCGAGAAGCCGCAGAGAAGAGAGATTATGACGTTTCGGCCACTGGTCGCCCCATTTCATGAACGCGCGGATGGCGGTCGGGGCTGTGTAGAGGATGGAGACGTGGTGGCGTTCGATGATATCCCAGAAACGGTCGTTCTCCGGGAAGTTGGGGGCGCCTTCGTACATCACCTGGGTGGCACCGTTGGCCAGTGGTCCGTAGACGATGTAGGAATGGCCGGTGATCCATCCGACATCCGCTGTGCACCAGTAGATGTCTTCGGGTTTGAGATCGAACACATACCGGCTGGTGATCTTGGTTCCCAGGAGGTAGCCGGCGGTGGTGTGAAGGATGCCCTTGGGTTTGCCGGTGGAACCGGAGGTGTAGAGGATGAAAAGCGGTGCCTCGGAGCTGAGCTTCGCGGGAGGGCACTTGTCGTCGACCTTGTCGATTTCCTCATGCCACCAGAGGTCCCGCGATTTCTTCATGGTGATGTCACTGCCGCAGCGGTTGAGGACGATGACCTTCTCGATGGAGGAGGTGAGTTTCTTCCCGTCCGGGCCCTTGATCTCCAGGGCGTCATCCACATTCTGTTTGAGGGGCACGACTGCTCCGCGGCGGTAACCGCCATCCGCGGTGATGATCATCTTCGCCTGACAGTCGTGGACGCGGTCGGCGACGGAGTTGGCGCTGAAACCACCGAAAACCACCGAGTGGACCGCGCCGATGCGGGCACAGGCCAGCATGGAAATCGCGGCCTCCGGCACCATCGGCAGGTAGATGAGCACCCGGTCGCCCTTTTTGATGCCGTGGGCCTTGAGGACATTGGCAAAGCGGCAGACTTCGCGGTGCAGCTGGCGGTAGGTGTAGGTCCGCTGGTCTCCGGGTTCGCCCTCCCAGATGATGGCGGCCTTGTTGGCTGTCGGGCCGTCGAGGTGCCGGTCAAGGCAGTTGGCCGCGACATTCGTCTGACCGCCGATGAACCACTTCGCATTCGGTGCCTTCCAGTCCAGCACGCGGGTGAACGGCTTGTACCACAGCAGTTCCTCCTTTGCCAGTGTCCCCCAGAACTTCTCGGGGTCCTCAATGGATTGTTTATACATCCTCCGGTACTGCGCCATGGACTTCACATGGGCCGAACTGGAGAACTCCTTTTCCGGTTTGAAAACACGCTCTTCATGGAGCATGGACGTGATGCTGGTTGAGTCGGATGTGCTCATCTTCAGATTGAAACTGTGTCAGTAATTGGCCGGATCATAAATGCCGATCCCATGGAATTCAATGACTGACGGGAAAAACTGCGGTTGCGGCGACAGGGGGAGCGGTTACCATCCGTCGCAATGGATTTGATCAGTCAGCCGATACCGTTGCTTATTCGCCGCCTCGCCGTGCCGGCTGCCATCGGGTATTTCTTCAACACCATGTATAATTTCGTGGACACGTATTATGCAGGGAAGCTGTCGCCGTCCGCACTGGAAGCCATGGGGTATTCCTTTCCGGTGTTTTTCATCCTGATGGCGCTTTCGAGTGGGGTGGGGCAGGGCAGCACGGCGCTGATCGCCAACCAGCTGGGCGGGTCCGACAAGCCCGGTGCGCGGCTGATGAGTCAGCAGTCCCTTGTCTTTGGTGCAGCTACCGGAATTGTTGTCGCCGTTCTCGGGTTTTTTGTGAGTCCATTTCTCTACCGGCAGCTCAGGGCTGAAGGCGAGGCCCTGCAGATGAGCATGGATTACATGAACACCATCCTCCTGGGGGCGCCGTTCTTCGTGCTGCAGCAGGTGATCAACGCCAGTCTTCAGGCGGGCGGCGACACCCGCAGCTACCGGAATTTCCTCATCGCCGGCAGTCTCATGAACCTGGTTCTCAATCCGTGGTTCCTCTACGGCGGCTTTGGCGTTCCAGCGATGGGCATCCGGGGTATCGCACTGGCCACCACCCTGATTCAGTTTATCGGATTCCTCTACCTGCTGTCCCGGCTGCGCGGTATCGACTGGCGTGATGGCTGGACCTTTGAAGAGTTAAGGCCGCGTGCAGAGCACTGGAAGCAGATCTTCGTCCAGGGATTCCCCGCCAGTCTGAATATGATCACCGTGGCCGCCGGCATTTACGTCATCACATGGTTCCTTGGCGGGTTCTCAAAAGAAAGCGTGTCGGCATACATCGCCGCCACCCGTATTGAACAGGTGGTGCTGGTGCCCACCATCGGATTCAATATCGCCATGCTGACACTGGCCGGCCAGAACAACGGCGCAGGGCGTCTCGACCGGGTCCGAGAGGCGTGGGCACTTTCAAGCCGGTACGGACTGATCATCATGCTTATCGGCGGTGCCGTGCTCTTTCTTTTCCGCCAGAGGCTGATGCAGGTCTTCACCAGCGAACCGGTCATCATCGCCCACGGAACCAGTTACCTCGGTGTGGCTTCCATCACATTGTTCGCCTACGTGATTCTTTTTCAGACTGTTTTCATGCTTCAGGGATTGAAGAAACCCGCCTATGCCCTGTGGATCGGCCTCTACCGCCAGATCGCGGCACCGTTTCTGGTGTTCTGGTTCCTGGGGTATTTTCTCGAGTGGCGCGAGAAGGGCATCTGGTGGGGTGTTTTCCTGGTGACATGGAGTGCTGCGCTGTTCACATGGTGGTACGGACGAAGGATGCTCTCGAGGATGGAGGCGGCTCTGCCCGCATCATCGCCTCCCCGTTGATGAGCGGAATTTGTTTCGAAATCACCATGGGAGGTGATAGGTTTGACAACCAGCTTATCGGTCATCTATGGGCGGGTCCATGAACACAGAGAAGACAAAAGCGGCGGGTGGAGACCCGGTTGCTGTCGCGGACAGGCTCGGGCGGCCGTTGCAGTCCCTGCGTGTATCGCTGCTCGACCGCTGCAACTTCCGCTGCCGCTACTGCATGCCCGCGGAACTGTTTGGCCCCGACCACGCATTCCTTGATTCCCGGCGGTGGATGAGTTTTTCCGAAATCGAAAGGGTGGTCCGGGTTTTCGTCTCCCTCGGGGTGACGCGCATCCGCCTGACCGGCGGCGAGCCGCTGCTCAGGCCGGGTATGATCGAGGCAGTCACCCGCATCGCATCCATCGATGGCATTGAGGACATTGCGCTCACCACCAACGGATCCCGCCTGAAGCAGATGGCGCCGTCTCTGGTGGAAGCCGGGCTCCATCGTGTGACCCTTTCCATCGACAGCCTCGACCAGGCGACTCTCGAAAGAATGTCCGGGAGTCACGCTTCGGTCACCCGCATCATCGAGGGACTTGATGCCGCCCTGGATTGCGGGCTGCCGGTAAAGCTCAACACCGTCCTCATCCGCGGGATCAATGAAGATCAGATCATGCCGCTGGTGGAAATGTCCCGCGGAAAGGGTGTCCCGCTTCGGTTCATCGAATACATGGACGTCGGCAACACCAATGGATGGTGCATGGATCAGGTGGTCACCGAGGCGGAGGTGCGGGCTGTCATCAGCAGGCATTATCCCCTGAAGCCCCTTCCGCCGGCCATAGCCGGTGAGACAGCCGTCCGCTTTGAATACGCCGACCGCCCCGGGCTCGAGGTCGGATTTGTCTCCTCCGTGACGCGGCCATTCTGCCGTGGATGCAACCGCGCGCGGTTGTCGAGTGACGGCCAGCTTTTCACGTGTCTGTTTGCCTCGACAGGAACAGACCTGCTGAGCGGTCTGCGCAGTGGCGGTTCCGACCAGCAGCTGCGGGACCGTATCCGTTCAGTGTGGGGACTCCGCCGCGACCGGTATTCGGAGGAGCGGTCGGCTCCGCTTCAGTCAGAACCCGGCCGAATTGATTGGAAAAAAATTGAAATGAGCTACATTGGCGGCTGAGGCAGCCGGCTTTCCTGACGGATCAGTCATTCTCTACCGGGTGGACATGGCAGGTGATTTCAACTTTTCCTATCGCCCTATCAGCTGATGGACCAGACAGATTTTCATATCGACCACATCTTCATCTCACCCGGCCATAATTTCGTCGGCCATCACGGCATGGAACCCGATGCCCACGCCATGAAGCGTGTCGATTCGGTCGAATGTGTCGCCGGCCGCGGACTGGTTGGAGACCGGTTCTTTGACTACAAGCCCGACTGGAAAGGGCAGGTGACATTCTTTGACATGGATGTTTACCGGGCTGTCCTCGATGAATTCTTCGGGAAAGGTGACGAAGGATCGATTGAACCATCCGCTTTCAGGCGCAATGTCCTGACCACCGGACTGGATCTCAACGCCCTGATCGGCCGCGAATTCTCCATCGGCGATGTCGAGTTCAGGGGCGTGGAGGAATGCAGTCCGTGCTACTGGATGGACCGGGCCTGTGCCCCCGGAGTCCACGGGTTTCTCAAGGGACGTGGCGGGCTCAGGGCCCGGATACTCAGTGACGGGCATATGGCTGCCGGGCCACAGAAGCTGGCCGTCATCAAAACCGATCGCGCTGACACACGCTGATGGAAGTCAGGGAATTTGCCGAACGGGTGCTCTTCAGCACCGACCTGAATGAAAAGCTGCGGGGTCCCTGCGGTGCGCTGACCGACAGTGATCCGGGACGGGCCGTCATCGCGCCGGATCTGCCCGGCAGGCCGGAGGTTCTCGTTCCGGGACGTTCCGACAACCGTGGGCAGTTTCCGGGTATCGATCACATTGAATCGGATGCTGACCGGGCGCGGCTGCTGCACTTTCTCGCCAATCACGAGCTGATTGCTGCCGAGCTTATGGCCCTCGTGCTGTTGAGGTTTCCCGAGGCTCCAGCGCAGTTCCGCCAGGGCATTCTCCGGACACTTCTTGAGGAACAGCACCACACCCTGTGGTATATGAAACGCATGGAATCCCTCGGCATCCCTTTCGGCTCCGAACCGGTCAATGCCTTCATCTGGAATCACATAAAAACCATGGAGGAGCCGATCGATTTCGTCTCCCGCCTGAGTCTCACTTTCGAACAGGCCAACCTCGATTATTCACGTCACTACGCCATGCGCTTCCGCGAAGTCGGCGATGGTGCCACTGCGAGGATATTTGACAGAATCTACCGGGATGAAATTGATCATGTGAGTCATGGACTATACTGGTTCCGGTTGTGGAAGAATGGCGGTCGCAGCGACTGGGAGGAGTGGACACGGCGCCTTGTCTTTCCGCTTTCACCCATGCGTGCCAAAGGAGTGCCTTTCAATGAGGAGGGACGCCGCGTGGCGGGGCTTGAGCCCGACTACATCCGCGAGCTGAAAGTCTTTTCCAAATCGAGGGGCCGCACCCCGACCATTCTTCTCTACAACCCCGACGCCGAATATGAAATGGGTGCCAGCGGCCCATGGCATCCGCCGGCCCACCTCATCAGGATGATTCAGGATCTGGAGATCCTGCCCGCATTTTTGTGTCACTCCGATGACGTGGTGCTGGTTTCAGAAGTGCCTTCCATGGATCACCGTCTGGCACTGGGGGAAGCCGGATTTGATCTGCCCCAGTTTGAAAGGATGGAGCAGGACCGTCAGTCAGTGGCTGCCGGCAGTGAGCTGCACACCCGCAGGCTCGGCCGTTTCCAGCCCTGGTCGTGGTCGCCTTCCGCAAAAAGGACTTACCAGAGTCTGAACAACCCGGCATCCGATGACAGCCGGAGCCTTGACGACTGCTGGAACCCGTCGATCCGTGAGCTTTTCTCAAAGGTATGGTCGGTGGAATTTCTCCACCGATATCTCATGGAAAACAATCCGGCTCCCGGGCGGGAGTGGCTGATGGAAACTGATCTTGTCGGGAGGACGGTCAGTGATTTTCAATCCGCCCGCGAATGTATTGGAGGCTTCCGCAGCGGCGGGCATCACCGGCTTGTGGTCAAGCTGCCCTACGGATCCGCCGGTGGAAACCAGCTGCGCCTCTGGGAGGAGGAACTCTCCGACCGGCACTGGAACTGGATCCGCAACGGGCTTGCACGCCAGGGAAAGCTGGTCATCGAACCGTGGCTGGACAGGGTTCTGGATTTTTCGATTCAGCTGGAGGTCCGTGGCCCGGAGGAAACCCGGGTCATCGGCTGGACCGGCCTCCGCAATGATCACCGGGGGCAGTTTCAGGCCATTCAGGTGCCTTTCCGTGGAATCCTCGGTCACCATCCGGAGGTCGCGCGACTGCTCTATGGTCACTGCGACGGTTCGGGAATACCCGGATTTTATGACAGTCTGATTGCGGATCTCGGACGGGCACTGGCTGAAAGGGGCTACCGTGGACCGGCAGGCATCGATGCGTTCTTCTATCGGTCCGCCACCGGCAGGCTCAAGCTCAAGCCGGTGGTTGAAGTCAATCCCAGATACACCATGGGACGTCTTGCCATGGAACTGGGCCGGCGGGTTCAGGGTGGGCGGAACCTCTCCTTTCAACTGATCGGAACATCACAGCTGAAGGAATCCGGATGCCGGTCATTCCACGATTACGACAGACTGATGAGGTCGCAGCACCCGCTGATTCCCGACGATACACCTTCGCGGCAGATCAAGTCGGGATATGTGGCGCTCAACGACCCGGCTGTCGCCCGGACCGTGCTGGCGACTCTGCTTGTCGGGCAATCTCCATCCTGATCAAGCCCCGTCCCGCTGACTCAATTTCTCATTTTCATTTTCAAGCCGGGACGGCGTCGCGGGCGACCAGATCCAGATGCTTGAGCATCCGTGCCGCTTCCCAAATGCGTCTGCGGTCGGATTCGGGAATGGGTGAAAGGTTCGGATAATGTGGGCCCACGCTGGCGATTTCCGCCAGTTCCACCGCTTCATGCAGCACCCGTATGGGGTTGATGGCATTGCGCAGGTCCTCCAGCTGGGTGAAGACCCTTCTCACATGCTCCGCGTGATCATACCGGCCGCTGTTCAGGGCACGCAGCATGGTCATGGACTGTTTCGGCGCGACACAGACACAGCCGGAGGTGAAGCCGCCAAGCCTGAAATCCCTCAGGTGCACGATGGCCGGCTGTTCGCCAATGCCGCTCATGATCATCGACGGATCCACCCGCCGCACCAGATCAGACAGCACCGGATCCACCGATGGGTCATCACGCACGATCGCGTATTTGATGACCGACACCAGTCCGTCCCCAACCAGCTTTTCCACGTCGGCGTTGTCCATATACCCCTCGTTCTTGATGTAGAGGACCACCTTGCGCTGCAGCTTCTCGCAGGCGTGACGGATTCCTGTGGCCACGCCCGCCGGGGTGAAGGCAAAGGCGGCCGGAAGGATCATCACCGTCGGGAAATCAGTTTCTTTCAGCACCTCCAGCTGGTCCATCATGAATCCGTAGGATGGCCCGATGGAAGGAATCACCAGCGTATCCTCCCCCGCAAGCTCCGCCAGCATCTCCAGCGCCAGTGCGAAATCCTTCAGCGAGATATTGTAGAAATTCGCATTGCCGCCATAAAGCAGTGTCCGGATGCCGCCCTTTTCCAGATAGGAGATCAAACGGCCATTCTCATCACGGTTCAGGGACAGATCCGGATGGCGGGCCAGTGGCGGCACGGCCACGACCGATTCCCTGAGCTGGGACGCAAGCATTTCACTGGTCTGCATCGCATCACTCTATGGCATTCGCCGCCGGCTGGTCAATGCGATGGGTCGCTTTCACTGTGAACCTGCGAGCCACCCGTGCGGTGCCAGGCTCACGCGAGCACCGCACGAACAACGCACGAAGACCGCGCCTTCGGTAAAAATAAGAAACCCCTCCAGGAGGACCTGAAGGGGCGGGGTATTTAGGTTCAATCATCTCATGCAGACAGGCATGAGAAATGTTGGTTGGTTGAATGAGTGCCGTGAGGCAACCCCATTGGAAGGAACAGACAAGACAAGCTGAGCTGCAGCAAAGTGGAAAAACGGAATAAGGAAATGGAATCGGATGCAGTGAAATATTCTGGAACGGCGCACTCCCGGATTCAGTCCCGGATTGGATCGCCGGAATTGTCGGCTTCCATGGCCGTGGACTGGGCCGGGATGGCCACGGGCTTGAAAGTCTCACTGTCCGTGGACCGGGTGGAGTTTTCATCCTGCTCACCCACCTTGGGCATGTCTTCGCCAAGGTAGGCCCAGAGTGCTTTGAGCTTTGGATCGCGCCGTGCCGACTTGCGCTGGTCATCACTTTCCACCAGCTCATTCCAGACACTGAGCCACCGGGTCGCATCTTCCATGCGCTCGAGTTTCACCGAAAGCCGGGTCAGAAAATAGGCTATGGCACTGACCTTCGGAAATCTGTAGTGGGCTTCCTCCAGTTTGGCGTGAGCCTCCTCGTTGCGGTCGAGGTGGCACAGGCTGTAGGCGAGGCACACCCAACCCGATGGACGGTCGTCAGAGGTGCGGATCATGGTGCGTGCCACATCGAGTGAACGCTCCCACTTCTTCATGCGGGCCACCAGTTTCCAGCGGACCATCAGCACTTCCGGATGCACACGGCTCCAGTAACCGACGTTGTTCAGTTCCAGTTCCGCTTCCTCGGTATTGCCCAGATCGAGCCACCCCTGTGCGGCGGAAACAAAATGCTTGTCAGGGGCCTGTAATGCTGCAAATTCCATTGTCTTTCCTTTTTCCAGTTTTGTTACACCCTTCCCATCGCCATCCGGGTTGGGTTCTGAAAGGCCCCGACAAGAGATTTTTGTCCTCTTCATGGACAGATCTGTCCATTTTTCGCCGCAAATACCTGGAATCAAGGCTCTCCGCCCGCGCTGAAAATCCGCCATTGGACAGGTGAAAAATTTTTGAAATTTCCGAAGTGTCCCGAAACCGGACACCGGAATGGGGGATGAAGTAAGGCCGGCCCGGAACAGCCCGGTCCGTCATCCAGCCGACAGCCCATCCGGTGCGTGGCACTCAATTTTTTCCCGGTCCGCACAAGGGTTCCGGAAACAGAAATACTCCGGTGCCAGGCACGTACGTGCCTGGCACCGGCACCGGATGCTGGTATCCAATAACTATCGGGCGGGCCGAACCACGGCGGCCCAGTTGCGGGTGGAGGAGGGGGTGGACAACCGGAAGGGGCCATCACTCGGCTGGTGAGAAACGGTTTTCGGACCCCATTGGCCTGAATCGATATTGATCCACTGGACGACCAGCGGTGAGCCGGAGTTTCCGGCATCAAGGGTTATCTTTCCTTCACCGGATTTCGGGAAAAAGAGAGCCCGGATTCCACGGGCATTGGCAGCGCAGTAGGCTTCATTGTCCTCACATTCACCAAGGAGGTCCATTGCGGGGGAAACATCCCATAGCCGGACCATGGATTCCAGTCGGCGGGCTGCCTGAATGCAGTGGAATGCCTTGTCATTGATGCCCAGTCCGGAATCCGGCCGGTGGAAGCGGATGGACGCGGCACCGGCGAGCAGATGGCGCCAGAAGCGTTCGATGGCATCCTGGTCGGAGTGACCGAACTTGTTCCCGTCGGCCCCATAGGTCTTGGTGGTGTTCAGTGGGCGGACATGTTCCCTGGCGACATAGTTGCGGACGTGGATGAAGTTATCCCAGTGTCTGCGCCCCTTGTTATGATTGTTCTGTGAGACGTCGGCGAAGTCGTAGATTTCCGGGTGATCGAGGGTCTGCCGGTGCCGTTCAGCGGTCAAGTCCCAGTCATCCCACATTTCGGTTGTCATGACCACTTTTCCCTCCTTTGCGGCCCGTTCTTTGATCAGCCGTGCCCAGTGCAGCCCCCATTCCGGTTCAGCGCGGGTTTCATTGTCCATGCAATACAGGACGTGGTCGTATTTGAGCGACGTGTCGAGCATCCGGTTGACGAAGGCCTCCTGGAACTGCAGCACTGTGCGGTTATTCCGCTGCGCCGGGGTGGTGAAGAAAAATGGCTGGTCGTTGGCACCGGGGTGGTTCGGGTATCGGGCAGCCAGTCCGGATTCCTCCGCCGAGTAGTTGATGTTATTGGCCGGCGCATAGGGATGGTCCTGCCAGCGCCTCGGGTCATCGGCGCGGTTGTCGGTGTAATCAAACCGGTCCCAGACCTCAATCTGCACAAAAATGCCTCTTTCCGCCGTCTCCTGCAGCATCGTTTCGAAGCGTTCCCAGTATTCCGGATTCCACTGCCGCAGGTCATACTTTCCGTTTTCCAGTTTCAGAAAAGGATAGACCTCAAAACCGGCGTCCTTGCGGTCACTCATGGTGTTCCGGATGACATTGCCGCCGGCCTCGCGGATGCGGTCCAGCTGCGGAATCAGCTTCTCCCGCGGCCATTGAAACAGATTGTCATCGTCACTGCCGCCCAGCAGCAGCACCGGCTCTCCCCGATAGCTCCAGTACCACGGATTCTCATCCCATGGCTGGAGCTGTGCCGGAGCCTCGATGGTGAACCCCGTCAGCACAGCCAGCAATACGGTGTGTCCGATTCTTCTGAATAACTTCCGCCCTGTTGAATTGATAAAATCGATCATGATCAGATACTCCGCGTTTTCTTTTCCTTCCATTCAGGTGCATGGCTGGACTCAGGCAGTGGCGGCGTCCTGCATTTCTGCCGGGAGGACCTGGAGGCCGCGGACCGCTTCAATGGCCAATTTTATAATTGAAGGATCGTCCTTCGATTCGTGGAATGCCTGAATCTTTGCATAATCCGGGCCCCAGAGTGAAGCAAGAACCTGTGGCACGTTACCGGGGGATACCTGGGAGTCATCCGGGAGTCCTGCGACACAGGCGAGGGCCCTGAGAGCGTGTCCTATCGCCCCGCCGAGGTGTTCAGCCGCATGCGCGGTCAGCCCGGATCTGAGCAGCACCTCTGACGCCTGGCATTGGCTGTGTGCCTGTTCCATTGCTTTGCGAATGCGGGAAACGTCCTCGTCACTGAGGTTCTTCCACCGCGATCCGTGGGTATCCGGGGCCGGGTAGATTGGCCTGCTGGCCCGAACCGCCATTTTCAGCACCCCGGCCTGTTCAAGTCTTTCCACGGCCTCCGCCACAGATCGGGTCAGAATTTCCACAGAGAATTGAGCGTCAGCTGTGACTTTCCGGGCAAAATCGAGATGCAGCCGCCGGATGGTTTCTTCGGTTCCCGGCCCGTCCTCCACCACGATCAGCATCACCGGATTTTCTCCACTTGAAGGAAAGCGTTCCTCGCACCGCATGATCGATGATCCCAGTCGCTGCACCAGTTGTTCGCTGAAAGCGGCCATCGGGTCGGGCGGCTGCTGCCGTCCGGAAACAGTTGAACCTGAGCCGGAGGCATTTGCCTGCCCGGATTTCATGAGAAGTTCCAGCTTTTGGAGGAAGGTATGTTTTCCGCCGCTCAAACCGATATTGTGCTCCGCCGGGTTATTGTCGATGACCCAGTCGGCTATGGCCTGTTTGGTCTGGAGTGTGCCCAGCATCGCCTCCTCGATTGTGTCACGCGAAACGAGATTGTAGACGGTGACCGGAGCTGTCTGATTTTTCCGCCATGCGCGGGCGATGCGCTGTTCCAGCTTGGCTGGATTCCAGGGAAGATCGCAGTTGATGACTATACTGGCTGCCTGGAGGTTGAGGCCGGTCCCGCCACTGTCGGTGCTCAGGAAAACCCTGCAGGCCGGGTCCGTCTTGAAAGCCATGATCTCCGCGCGCCTTTTCTTCTGAGGCACTTCGCCGGTGTGCCACGCATATCCCATTTCGAGGGACTTGCACAACTCCCGCACCAGTTCGAGCATTCTCACCCATTCGGAAAACACAATCACCTTGGCGTTGTTCTCCCTGACCTCTTGGAGAATCATTCTCAACTCGTGCAGCTTCGGGCAGTTCCTGTCCCTGCCATCGAGAATGTAGTTGGTATCGCAGGTCATTCTCATCTGCGAAAGTGAGATCTGGAGGACCTGAAGCTGCTCGCGGCTGAGCGGTCTTTCTTTGCCTGTCTTGAGCAGCCTGTCAGCTGTCTTCTTGAAATCCACATAGGCGTCCCACTGCTTTTCGGTCATTTGCACCATGCGGATGTGGTCGGTCCGGTCCGGGAGCTGGTCCTCGACATCAACTTTGCGGCGACGGATCAGATAGGGAGCTATCCTCGCATGAAGTTCGTCAAGATTCTTCAGCCCTTCCGGACGCCCCCGCTCATTGAGCTCGTAGAATTCCCTGTTGAACCGGAAGAGCGGTCCCAGCACTTCCGGGTCAATGAAATCCATGATGGAATGAATCTCGTCGATGCGGTTTTCAATCGGAGTTCCGGTGAGGACAAACGCATACCGACTGCGGAGGCGTTTGACTGCCTGTGCGGTGCGGGTGTTCCAGTTCTTGATGCGCTGGGCCTCGTCGAGAACCACAATGTCGGGCCGCAGCCCGGCATTGATCTCCTCGGCGTCCTGCATCACCTGCTCATAGTTCACCAGCGTGAAGAACGGTGGGGACGATTGGTTGTAGGCCCTGAGTCTCTCCGTCCGTGGGCCGGACACCAGTTGAAAGGGCAGCTCGGTGAATGCCTGGATCTGCTCCTGCCATTCGCTCTTGAGGGACACCGGTGTCACCACAAGGACCCTCGATGCCTTATCCAGCCGATGCAGCAGCGCACAGGCCGCAATTGCCTGAATGGTTTTCCCAAGTCCCATCTCATCCGCAAGCAGGGCCCGCTCTGAAAAAGCCAGATGCAGCATCCCCTCCCGCTGGTAGGGAAACAGAGGAACTCTGGTCTCCTGTGCCGGCCACTTGCCTGACTGGACATTCTGTTCATACTCGCGCCGCAGACGACTGCTTTCCAGGCGGTGGTTCATCATCTTCACCCACCGCTCGGCATCCAGTGTCACTCTCACCGGCGCGCCTTTGATGATCTGCTTCCTGATTTCCTGAAGCTGCTCTTCCGGTGAAA
>JAUIAG010000135.1 GCA_030425355.1 Verrucomicrobiia bacterium | reverse complement strand
TGCCAGACTGCTTCAGACGCGCGACCTCAAGCCGATGCTCTTCAAGGCCCAGAAAAAGCTGGTGGACTTCGATCTGATAGCGGAGTCCGGCCTGCGGTTCGCGCATGATCCTCTCTTCGGCGTCGGTGCGGGCTGCTTCGAGGAGCTGCTTGCCGGAACCACCTGTCAGGTCACCACACTCAACGCGGTGCACGATCCGAATTTCGGCGGTATCAACCCCGAGCCGATCCGGCAGAATTACGGGCCCACTTCCGAATACCTTCGCAGCCACCCGCACGACGTGTGTCTGGTGACTGACGGCGATGCAGACAGGGTCGGCGGCATGGATGGACGGGGCGAGTATATCACCACTCACCAGATCATCAGCATGCTGCTGCGGCACATGCACCGCAACCGCGGTCAGAGCGGACGTGTCATCAAGGCGCTCACCACCACATCGATGGTCGACCGCATCTGCGAGGATTTCGGGCTGGAACTCATGGAAACGGGCGTCGGATTCAAGTACGTCGCTGCGGAGATGATGAAGGGCGATGTTCTTCTCGGTGCGGAGGAAAGTGGCGGCATCGGCTTTGCCGGCCACATCCCCGAGCGTGACGGCATCCTTGCCGGACTGATGCTGCTGGAGATGCTGGCCATGGAGAAGAAATCCATCAAGCAGATCCTCGGGGCCCTGACCCGACGTTATGGACCCCACTGCTATGACCGGATTGACGGCCATTTTCCTCTCGAGAAAAGACAGGCCCTGATGGATCACTGCGCATCCAATCCTCCGGCAAAACTGGCGGGATCCCCTGTCGAGCAGGTCAAGACCTTTGACGGCGTGAAGATGATTGCGAAAAACGGCGCATGGCTCATGCTGCGCGGATCGGGCACCGAACCGGTTCTGCGCATCTATGCCGAGGCTCCATCGGACAGGGACGTTGCCTCAATCCTCAAGGCCGGTCAGGCGCTGACCCGGCAGGTTTCGTAATGGATTCCGGTCTGTTCCCCGGGCGGCGGAATCACATCACTCAGGTATTTCGTGAAAATGGTGGTTCCATTTTCTCTGCGGAAGCTTATTTTATGCATTGTCATAAAAGTTGATGGACATCGAACGCATACGCAATTTTTGTATTATCGCCCACATTGACCACGGAAAGACCACGCTTTCCGATCGGCTGCTTCAGAACACGGGGACGCTTCAGGATCGCGAGCTCCAGGAGCAGCATCTCGATTCCATGGACCTTGAGAGGGAGCGCGGCATCACCATCAAGGCGCATCCCGTCACCATGGGCTACACCGCAAAGGACGGCAAACTTTACGAGCTGAACCTGATTGACACTCCGGGGCACGTGGATTTCTCCTACGAGGTCAGCCGTTCGCTCAGCGCCTGTGAGGGGGCGATTGTGATTGTGGACGCGGCCCAGGGCGTCGAGGCCCAGACTGTTGCCAACGTGCAGCTGGCAATGAAGCTCAATCTCACCATTTTCCCGGTCATCAACAAGATCGACCTGCCTCACGCCAACATCGAATTTGCCAAACAGCAGCTGGAGGACATTCTCGCCATCCCCGGGGATGACGCCATCCTTGCCAGTGCCAAGGAGGGAATCGGTATCGAGGATATCCTCGAGGCGATTGTTCAGCGCATCCCGCCTCCCAAACACGACCCGGACACCAGCCTGCAGGTGCTGGTTTTCGACTCCTATTTTGACACCTACCGCGGGGCGGTCAGCGTGGTCCGTGTGGTCAATGGCGAGCTGCGTGCCGGTATGCAGGCCCGGTTCATCAACACCAACCGACTGATCGAGGTCAAGGAGGTCGGCAGCTTCAACCCCAGACCCTACGCACGGGAATCCCTTTTCCCCGGTGAAACCGGATACATCACCGCCAACATCAAGAACCCCGCGGATATCAAGGTCGGTGATACCCTGACACTGCCCAAGAATCCCGCTCCGGCGCTTCCGGGTTTTCAGGAAATTCACCCGATGGTCTTCAGCGGTATCTATCCCATCAACACCGCCGATTACGAGCATCTCAAGCAAAGTCTCGGTAAGCTCCAGCTCAACGACTCCGCCTTCGTCTATCAGGCGGAAAGCTCGATCGCCCTCGGCTTCGGCTTCCGCTGCGGATTCCTCGGACTCCTCCACCTGGAAATCATCCAGGAAAGACTTCGCCGCGAATATGACATGGACATCATCGCCACCTATCCAAGCGTGGTTTACCAGGTTCACATGACCGACGGCAGTGTGGTCGAGGTGGATAATCCGTCGTTCATGCCCGACACTTCAAGCATCGATCATATCGAGGAGCCGATGGTGATGTGCTCCGTCATCAGCCCGAACGAGAACATCGGCGACATGATGGGACTCATTGCCGAAAAGCGCGGGGACGTCCTCAAGACCGAGACCATCGACGAGCGGCGGATCATGCTCAACGCCCGGATTCCTCTCAATGAAATCCTCATAGACTTCCACGACAAGATCAAGAGTATCACCCATGGTTACGGTTCCATGGACTACGAGTATGACGGCTATCAGGAAGCCGACATGGTCAAGATGGACATGCTGGTGAACGGTGAAACAGTGGACGCCTTTTCTTCGATCGTCCACCGGTCCAAAGCCGAGTATCGCGGACGAATCCTGGCTGCCAAGCTGAAGGAAGTGATTCCCAAACAGCAGTTTGCCGTGGCCATCCAGGCGGCAATCGGCACCAAGATCATCGCCCGTGAGACCCTCAGCGCCCTGCGCAAGGACGTGACGGCCAAATGCTACGGCGGTGACATCACCCGGAAGCGCAAGCTCCTCGAGAAACAGAAGGAAGGGAAGAAGCGCATGAAATCGGTTGGTTCGGTGAGTATCCCACAGGAAGCATTCATCAAGGTGCTCAAGGCTTGATTTCGGGTTCAAATCATCGGACTCTCGACATCCCGGTCTCAGCCCTGATTTACCATGGACCGGCCTTTTGATTGGAGAAACTGAATGACGTTTTTGAAAGCAATGCCCCGGAAGATGCGCTCCAAACCCTACCGGCGTGGCCGTGACATGGCCGGGCAGGTTCGCAAGCTGCTGAGGCACCAGAAGGACATTCTCACCGAGGAGAATCTGCGTCTCATCCACGGGAGTCTCGACGATTTCACCGCTGTTCTCGAGGACCCGTCCCGAGAGAGTGAGATTCCGCAGGCGATGCAGCAGCTGGAGGAGGTCGCCAACGCGAATTTCCGTCACTATCCGAATCCGGTCTCACGGGAGAATTTCGAGGTTTTTCTGGTGGCGATAGCGGTGGCGCTCAGCGTCCGTTCATTTTTCATTCAACCCTTCAAGATCCCGACCGGGTCCATGCAGCCGACCCTGTGGGGGAATGAGGAGTTCAATCTCCGGGACAAACCGGATGAGAAGATTCCCGGCCTTCCCGGGCGTCTGTTTGATTTCTGTTTCAAGGGGACATCCTATTACACCCTGGATGCCAGGACGGACGGGCGGCTTGAAAGTGTCACCGAGGTCAAGACCGTCATTCCATTCATCCTCAAGAAACGGGATTTCGTTATTGGCGGGGTGAAGCACACCCTGTGGAATCCGCCTCCGGTTATCCGCAATGCCGGCCCCCGGCCGGATACCGATTATCTGATCCAGTCAGGCGGGTTGAGGAAGGACCAGTATTTTGAAGCCGGTGATCCGGTGGTGCGGTTCAAGTTCGTCCGCGGCGATTTTCTTTTCGTGGATCGTCTGACTTATAATTTCAGGCCGCCGAAGCGGGGTGAGATCATCGTTTTCAAGACCGAAGGAATCGAGGGAATCCCCGGCGAAGGGCAGTTTTACATCAAGAGGCTGGTGGCGCTTGGGGGTGAGAATGTCCGCATCGCCAATGACCGGCACCTTTATATCAACGGCGAAAAGCTGGATACCGATGATCCCGGCTTTGAGAAAGTCTACAGCTTCGATCCCCTCAAACCACCCCGCGACAGCCGCTACAGCGGCCATGTCAATAACTTCATCTACAATACCGTTCGCGGATCATTCGGCCCCAACCATATTCTCTTCCTCAACGAGAATTCTGTTTACAAAGTCAAGCCTGAACACGTCATGGCCATGGGCGACAACACCATGAACAGCTCGGATTCCAGAAGCTGGGGCGATTTTCCAAAACAGAATATCGTCGGAAAATATTCCTTCGCCTTCTGGCCATTCCTTCGCGACGAGATACCGGAATAACAGCCGGAATTTGTTCCGTGGCGGCCCGGTTTCCCGCACAGCCGTCGGGATTTTCAGCATCCCGATGAAAAAAAAGACCGGTTATTTTCCGGTCCTTTTCACTTTTGTCGTGGAAATGCCATCCGCTTTGCCAAATATTGGAAGCGTTGCACGGCCATTCCGGCCGGGCAGCACAAATCCAAAACCAATATTCAGGAGATAATCGAATGGAAGTAGTGGCACTTGTTGCCTCTGTCGCCCTGCCTCTCTGGAACATTCCGCTGATCATCAAGATCATACAGCGGAAATCCTCGGAAGACATCAGTCTGGCATGGGCGCTCGGAGTCTGGGGCTGCATCGTTCTGATGGCACCCTCGGGCTTCACCTCTGATGATCTCGTCTGGCGAACCTTCAACATGGTCAATGCAGTGCTTTTTACCGCTGTAGTGATCACTGTCCTGAGCTACCGCTTCAGGAAGAAGGCCACCAGTTAACGCGATTATTGGTGTTCATCAGGTAAGTTAGTCTGTAAATAGAAATAGGTCGCCCCAGGTCGGTTCATCCGGCCTGGGGTTTTGGTTTTCAGCGGGCATGCCATCCCCGTGCATGACTCCATGGCCGCTGTGTCAGCCGCATGCTGTCGACGAATGGGTTGGCAAGTCAGCATCTCATGGTTAATTTCATCCATCTATGGGTGAAAAATGCAGGATCCTTTACTGTAACTGTGCACACGCTCGGGTTGTCCCCGACGAGGTCAAGAACGCCGTGCTGGACAAGTTGTGTGAGACGGATGCTGATATCTCATGGCAGGCGGTTTCAGATCTCTGCGAGATGGTGGCGCGAAGGGACCCGGCTCTTAAAAACCTCCGGGCCGATGACGGGAATCTCAAGATCGCCGCCTGTTTTCCCAGGGCGGTCAAATGGCTTTTTGCCTCCTCCGGTGTTCCCCTTGATCCGGAGCGCACACAGATCTGCAATATGCGGGAGCAGTCCGCCGGGGAAATCATGCAGGCGCTGCTGAGCGATGACATCACGCCCAACGTTCCTGAAGGCACGGGCAAGGCACCTGCCGAAGTGGTTGCCGAATCCGAGGGGAACGCTTAGCATCCTCTAACAGTCTGAATTCTGATCACCTGGATTGACCTTTGCCATGAGCCTGACACAAACAAGAGCGCTGGAAGTAGTCCTTTATGAAGGGGGCGAAACAACTCCGTTAACTCCGGATGAACGCAGGACCCTGTTCCGTGACGTGTTGAATCAGGGTTTCGGGGTGAGAAGAACGACGGATCCCGGCGACGTACCGGTGGACGAGCGGACCCATGCGGTGGTTGTCGGGCGGTTCAATGGCCGTCAGCCCGAAAGTCTCGGCCTTCCCGGACCCGGCGGGAATATCCAGTTTATTGACCTCTCCGGAGAAGGGGAAGGCCTCGGAGCCGACTCGCCCATTGCGGCCGCTGTGGGACGGATCAGAGAGGACCGGCAGCTTTTCGATCACAAGGTGTGGAAGCCGTGGTTCCCGGTCATCGACTACGACCGCTGCACCAACTGCATGCAGTGTCTCAGCTTCTGCCTTTTCGGAGTTTACGGTGTCTCCCATGAGCAGCAGATTCAGGTGCAGAACCATGATAACTGCAAAACCAATTGTCCCGCCTGTTCCCGGGTTTGTCCGGAAGCCGCCATCATGTTCCCCAAATACAAGGCCGGGCCGATCAATGGCGACATGGTGAGCGACTCGGACCTGCAGCGCGAGAAAATGAAGGTCGATATTTCGTCCCTCCTTGGAGGAGATGTCTACGAACTCCTCCGCAACCGTTCCGAACGTGCCAAATCGAGGTTCTCCAAGGAAAGGGATTCTGACAAAGCCCTGAATGAACGTCAGAAATGTCTGGTCAAACTGCAGAAGGACGCGGATATCCCGCCGGAAGTGCTGATGTCACTGCCCAGTCCTGACGAAATCCAGCGCCGTGCCGCGGAAGCTTCCGCCAAGGCTGAGGCCGCCCTCGAGGCCAACCGCAACAAAAGGGATGCATCCGGGGCGGAGCAGGGCGGGTAACCGGCCCTGCGGGGTGGCTGCGTTGTCACTCCACATGTCCGCCATCGCAGCCACCCTCCGAGGAAAAATTCGAAATGCTCTGGAAATTTTACCTGCGCTCGGTATCCTCTGTGCCTGTGTGACGGTTCACAACCCTGTGACCCACTAAGCGAATGAAGGCACGAATCATTATCACCCCGAAAAAGGCCGTTTTTGATCCCCAGGGAAAAACAGTTCAGAACACGCTCGAACATTTTGGACATCAGGGCATCAGTGCCGTCCATGTCGGCAAGTTCCTTGAGGTTGAAATCAGCGGTGAAGAGGATATCGAGGCCGTTCGCGCACGCATGGACGAGGCCTGCAGAAGGTTCCTGACCAACCCGGTCATCGAGGACTACACTCTGGATATCATCCCTTCATGAAGTTTGTTGTTCTTCAGTTCCCTGGTTCCAACTGTGACCAGGACTGTTTTCATGTGATCCGGAATGTTCTCGGGTGCAGTGTCTCCTATGTCTGGCATAAAGATACCAGTCTGGGTGAAACCGATGCCGTGATAGTGCCCGGAGGTTTCAGCTATGGTGACTATCTCCGCAGCGGTGCCATAGCCAAATGCAGTCCGGTGATGTCCGCCGTGCACGATTTCGCCTCTCAGGGCGGTCTCGTCCTCGGGATCTGCAATGGTTTTCAGATTCTCACCGAAACCGGGCTTCTCCCGGGCGCTCTCGTCCGGAACCGCGATCTCCAGTTTGTCTGCGAACACGTTTACCTGCGTGTGGAACAGGAATCCTCCGCCTTCACCGGTGCATCCAGAACCGGCGATCTGATCCGGTGTCCCATCGCGCACATGGACGGCTGCTATTACATTGACTCCGACGGACTCCGGGAACTCAGGGCAAACAACCAGGTGCTATGGACCTACACGGATCGCGACGGTGCCGCCACCCCGGCCTCGAACCCCAATGGCTCGATTCACAATATCGCCGGAGTCTGCAACCGCGCCGGCAACGTGGCGGGACTCATGCCTCACCCGGAACGGGCTGCAGAGGACATTCTCGGAGAGGAATCCGGTCTCGCCGTCTTCAAATCCATGCTTGCATTTCACCAGTCCGGCAAGGCGTTCAATGCCGCCTCATCGGCTTCATGAATCATCGTAACACCCCAGATTGATTGATTAACCAGCGCCTGATGACCGAACCGACCATCACTCCGGAGATCGTCCGGAAACACGGCCTAACCGACGAGGAATACCGGCAGATTCAGCAGATACTGGGTCGGGAACCCAATATTACCGAACTGGGAATCTTCTCGGTGATGTGGAGTGAGCATTGTTCCTACAAAAATACCCGCAAGCTGCTGAAGTCTTTTCCCACGCGCTCCGAGCGGGTGCTTGTGGCAGCAGGTGAGGAAAATGCCGGTATTCTCGACATCGGCGACGGCGTTGCCATCGCCTTCAAGATCGAATCGCACAACCATCCCAGTGCCGTTGAGCCTTTCCAGGGTGCCGCCACAGGTGTCGGTGGAATCCTCCGGGATATCTTCACCATGGGTGCCCGTCCGATCTGCGCGATGAACTCACTCCGTTTCGGGTCTCTCGATTCAGCGGAAGTCCGCCGCCTCTTCAGGGGTGTTGTCTCGGGAATCGCCCATTACGGCAACTGCTTCGGCGTGCCCACCATTGCCGGAGAGGTGTGTTTTGACCGCTCCTATGAAGGCAACCCGCTGGTCAACGCCTTCGCGCTGGGAGCGCTCTACACAGATCAGATCGCCCGCGGAGCCGCCCGCGGTGTGGGCAACCCGGTTTTCTATGTTGGTCCGGCAACGGGCCGTGACGGCCTCGCCGGCGCTGCCTTCGCTTCACAGGACCTCACAGAGGAATCTGCCGAACAGCAGCGTGGCGCTGTCCAGGTCGGTGATCCGTTCATGGAGAAGCTGGTGATGGAAGCCTGTCTCGAGCTGCTTGCCACTGGAGCCGTGGCCGGCATCCAGGACATGGGAGCAGCAGGACTGACCTGTTCCACCTGCGAGACAGCCTCGCGTGCCGGCACCGGCATCGAGATTGAACTGGATCTTGTGCCTCAGCGGGCGCCCGGTATGAGTTCCTATGAGATCATGCTCAGCGAATCCCAGGAACGCATGCTGATCATTGTTCACAAGGGTCGCGAGGAGGAAGTCCGCAAGGTTTTTGAGAAGTGGGATCTTCCATGGTCCAGGGTGGGCGAAGTCACGGATACTGGCCAGATGGTGGTCCGTCATCACGGTGAGATTGTCGCGGATATTTCGGCCTGCCGTCTGGCCGATGAGGCACCGCTTTATGACCGCGAATCCCGTGAGCCCGAATACCTGACAAAGACCCGTTCACTTTCAGTGGATCAGATTCCCGATCTGAAGCCCGATGAGATAGGCGGAGCCCTCGAAGCCTGTCTCGCATGGCCGACCATTGCTTCGAAAAACTGGGTCTACCGCCAGTATGACCACATGGTCCGGAATGGTTCGGTTGTTCTCCCCGGCAGCGATGCCGCGGTTATACGCATCAAACAGGACTCCATGCCGGTGCTCCCCAATGGAGAGGTCCGGGACTTCCCGGAAAAGTTCGTTGCCATGACCGTCGACGGGAACGGTATCTATACCTACCTCGATCCATATGAAGGAGGTAAAATTGCCGTCGCTGAAGCGGTTAGAAATATCGCGGCTTCCGGGGCCACTGCCATCGGCGTTACCGATAACCTCAATTTTGGCAACCCCCACAATCCAGAACTGTTCTTCCAGCTCGAACAGGCCATAGCCGGCATGAGCGAAGCCTGCCGACATTTCGGTATCCCCGTCACCGGGGGCAATGTCTCACTCTACAATCAGAGTCCAAATGGTGCCATTGACCCCACACCGGTCGTCGGAGCCGTCGGGATTTTTGAAAGCCGGGACCACATTGTCACTCAATGGCTCAAGAAGGAAGGCAATGTCCTTATTCTGGTCGAGCCCTCCGAGTGGGATGCCGATCCGTGGTTCGGACTCGGTGGGGCTGCCTTCACACTGATGCGGCACCGGATCAAAGCCGGCCGTCCGTCCCCGTGCAACCTCGACCGTGAATCACTCGTTCACCGGGCTGTCCGCCAGTGGATTGCCGACGGCCTGGTTCAGGCATCCCACGACTGCAGTGACGGAGGACTTCTGGTCGCGGTTGCTGAAATGGCGGTTTCCGGCATGGTTGCGCGAAATCACCCGCAGCTGCTCGGGGTGTCCCTCGATCTCAATTCTGCCGGTGCCACCAGTGGCCTCAGGACTGACAGCCTCCTTTTCGGAGAACTCCAGTCGCGGATTATCATCGAAGTGGCACCTGATGCTGTCGAACAGCTCACGGACGGCATACCCGCCGGAGTGGTTTCACGCCGGATTGGCGTGGTCGGGGGGGGGCGTCTCGATCTGTCGATTGACACCTCTCACGTGGCATCCTGGGACCTCAATTCACTGCATCACCGTTGGTGGAACGCCATCGCGGAAAAGATGGACGCCTGACACAAGCATTATGGAAGATCATCAGGAATACCCCAGGCATTATTGCGGAGTCTTCGGCGTCTGGGGCCACCCGGGAGCCGCCAGCCTGACTTACTACGGGCTCTTCGCCCTTCAGCATCGGGGGCAGGAAAGCGCCGGCATCGTCAGTTGCGATGAACGCGGAGAATTCCACACCTACCGCGGAATGGGACTGGTTTCCCAGGTCTTCAATGAAGACGTTCTTCCCGGTCTCAAGGGCAACATTGCGATCGGCCACACGCGTTATTCGACCACCGGTTCCTCCCAGGTCATCAACGCTCAGCCTCTCACTGTGGATTTCTACAAAGGCAAGGTGGCCATCGCCCACAACGGAAACCTCACCAACGCCGCCCGGCTTCGATGGGAACTCGAACAGAACGGGTCCATATTCCAGACCACCATCGATTCTGAAATTATACTTCATCTGCTCGCACAGCCTCACGACGAGCCGTCCTCGGAGCAGACCAATCTGATCCACGCACTGCGCCGCATCCAGGGCGCTTTTTCCCTGGTGCTGATGACTGGAGATGCACTGATTGGAGTTCGGGATCCGCAGGGCTTCCGGCCACTGTCGATTGCACGACTTGGCGACGGTGGCTATGCGCTTTCCAGTGAAACCTGTGCCTTCGATCTCATCCAGGCCGAGTTCATCCGCGATGTCGAGCCGGGTGAGGTCGTGGTGATCGATAAAAAGGGCATTCGCAGCTTCCACCTTTATTCGCAGCCTCAGAGAAGAGCATTCTGCATATTTGAGCATGTTTACTTCGCCAGACCCGACAGCATTCTTGGAGGCAAAAGCGTCTACCAGACCCGTGTCGAGATGGGCCGTCAGCTCGCCCGCGAGTACCCAATCGAGGCCGATATTGTGGTTCCAATACCGGATAGTGGAAACTGTGCCGCACTTGGCTATTCCATTGAAAGCGGGGTCCCCTACGAAATGGCCTTCGTCAGAAACCACTATGTCGGACGCAGCTTCCTCCAGCCTTCCCAGCTGATCAGGGACTTCAACGTCAGGGTCAAACTGAATCTGGTCAAAGACTTGGTCAAAGGCAAACGTGTTATCATTGTGGATGATTCGATTGTCCGGGGGACCACCAGCAAGGCCCACGTCAACAACCTCAAAGAGGCAGGCGCCACCGAGGTTCATATTCTCGTCAGCTGCCCGCCTCATCGGTATTCCTGCTATTACGGTATCGATTTCCCGGATCGCAATAAACTCATGGCCGTCCCTCACTCCATGGACGAGAGAGCCACATACCTGAATGCCGATTCCGTCAATTACCTCAGCGTGAAAGGGATGGTTCAGGCAACCGGTGGAGGGAATCATCATTTCTGCATGGCCTGCTACGACGGCGATTACCCGGTGACCTACGACTCCACCTTCACCAAGGAAGTCAATGAACAGCGGACTTACCAGAGCCCCTCACTTGTCGATCAGCTGGATTCCTACCAGCAGCAGATGAACCTCTTCGACATCGATAACTCCGGAAAATAACAAACCCGGGGTGACCTTCTGAATCACGGCACTGTGAGCGACCGCCGTGGTCATCATCAGGTCTTTAAGGTGCCGGTGTGATATTCAGATTCATTTGATCCGCCGGCTCGGACTGATGCTTCTGGCAGCCCCGGATCATCCGTCGGCTTCATGGGCCTTGAGGTCCTCGAGGTCGACGAATTCCAGAGCGGAGATGTGGGTGGCCTCCAGGACCACTTTGGGTGCCATATCAGCTTCAAGGGCTTCGACCCAGCGCGTCACGCAAAGGCACCACCTGTCCCCAGCCTTGAGACCGGGAAAATCATACCGGGGCATTGGAGTGGAAAGGTCATTGCCCCGGCTTTTGGAGAAATTGAGAAATTCCTCGGTCATGACGGCACAGACGGTGTGGAGTCCGACATCGCCCGGGCCGGTGCAGCAGTGGCCTGTCCGGTAGAAGCCGGTCATCGGGTCCATGCTGCAGGGCTCAAGAGGTTTGCCGAGCACGTTGGTCTGTCCGCCATTTCCTTTGCTCATATCAGGAAGACTACGTTGAGGGGCTGCAGTTTCAAATCACATTTTTGTATCATGCGAGGAACCATGCGTCCTCGCCTGGAGTGTGGGGAAGGTGGCCATGGATATATTCCTGGATCTTCTGCCGGCCTTTCGGCACTCCAACACCGATAAAAAGCGGCAGACTCGGAGTGGTGCATATCCGTTCCGGGCTGATGACGGGCACACCGTGGATCTCCGACCCGATCTTGCGCGGATTCACCTCGATTATGTGCCTGATTTTGATCCCGCGCTGCTGCAGCCACCGGATCCATGGCTTGCCTTCAAGTCCAGCCCCCCAGAAATCGCAGTGGGTGACTCCACGAAGCGGGCCATCTGGCAGATGCATCTTCTTGGCGTTGAGAAAGGCCGCCCTCGAGTAAATGGCCTGTGTCCGGGTGACCCGGTGTTCATGGTCTGTCCACCAGTACAGGGTCCGGGGCACTTTGCCAATCCGCCAGCCGGCCCCGAGGGCTCTCAGCCAAAGATCGTAATCTTCAGGAAAAGTCCCGGCCCGATATTGCATCTCGAATATTTCACGCTTCGCCATCATGGTCGGATTTGGAACCGGCAGTTCGACAAACCGCATGGCGCTGATCTCCTCGGGACTCACACAGCTGTTGAGCCACCCTTCGTATTCCTGAAGCGTCTGGGCGGGGTGCCCGTCGGGGGTCACAATTTTGACCAGGCAGCTGACTCCATCAAGGTCGTGTTTTTCAGCATATTGAAGCTGCTGCCTCAGCCGGTGTGGGCTGGACCAGTCATCCGCATCAATTCGGGCAATCCACTGCCCTCTCGTGGCTTCAATGGCGGTGTTGGAGGCAGCCGCCACACCGCCATGCTCTGCCTGGATAATCCGGAAAGGAACACCCCGGAGCTTCGGCCTGAGTTGCTCAAGAACGTGCAGGGTATTGTCTGTGGAACCGTCATCCACCACCACGATCTCAACATCCAGATCCTGGAGCATGCCAAGGGAGAGAATGGCCTGTTCGACTGTCGCCGCTCCGTTGAAAACCGGCAGAATGACTGATACGAGCGGCAGCCTGCCGCTCACACCGGAGAATTTCTGTCGAATCTGACTCGGGGTCATGGATTTACGGATCTGGTTAACCGGACATGCGGACGGATCGGTCTGAATTGCCGGACCATCTATCATATCGGATGAGTGATAGCCGTCAAAGTCCGCGGTAAAATCCGTTGACTCCCCGGAGCATGTCCCCAACCATGGTGCGCGATTACCTCAATGAGCGGCCTCCTTCACCACCTCCATCGCGCTGCCAGCCCTGTCGTTGCGGCCGGGCTCTCCGGCATTCTGATGACATGGTACCATTTCTCCGCTCCATGGCTTTCCTCGGGTATCCATGGCTTTATCATGGTCGGGACGGGGTGCATGGCAGGTTTTCTGGCCGGATCGGTCATCGCATGCTGGATACTCCCGGTTAAGACAGGCCGTTCACGATTGATTGTTCTCGTTCTCGCCGCTGCAGCTGCTGCCGGGTCATTCCCTGCGATCAGCAGGACGATCGATTCGGCACATGCCGCGATGCCGGATTCACTGACCCTGGCTCTGTCGCTGTTTCCGGTCTTTCTGCTGGCGGCCATGGGACTTCAGACAAGGGCTTTTCAGAAACCCGGATCAACCAATGGAGTGTCCCGGACTTCCGGTCTTACCGGTACATGTTACGGAGCCGGTGCGGGTGCGTTGATCGAAGCGGTCACTTTCCCCATCCTCGGACCTGAATTCACTCTGCTGATTTTTATTCTCCTTCTGCCGTCTGGCGGGGTGATTTTTCTCATTCCATTCCGGCACGACGCTCCAGCCGGAGCCCGGCCTCAGGCCTGTCCGCTGAGTCAATGGCGGGCTTTTTTCTCACTTTTTGTCATCGCGCTGTCAGCCTCCGCACTTCTGTACAGCGCCAGAATCTTCCTGCATCATCATCTGGTTGAAACCCCATGGTCACTTCCGTTGTTGTGCACCA
>JAUIAG010000134.1 GCA_030425355.1 Verrucomicrobiia bacterium | reverse complement strand
TATCGCCTACAGGGAGGGGGAAAACATCACCCAATACATGATGGATCGCTGCCGACTGGATCTGTATTACCCTGCAGGGGCTGCAGCTGAAGCTTTTCCCACAGTAGTGTGGTTCCATGGTGGAGGACTCAAAGGAGGCAGCAAATACCTGCCAAAGGGTCTGGAAGGCAGGGGCCTTGCTGTGGCAGCGGTGAATTACAGACTTAGTCCGGATGTCATGGTGCGTGACTGCGTTGAGGACGCGGCAGCAGCCATCGACTGGGTCTTCGATCATATCGGGGACTATGGCGGTGACCCTCAAAAAATCTTCGTCAGTGGTCACTCGGCCGGAGGCTACCTTGCCAGCATGGTCGGTCTCGACCGAAAGTGGATGGCGGCGCATGGGCGGGATGCCAATGACATCGCGGGACTGATTCCCTTCAGCGGCCATACCATCACCCACTTTACCGTTCGGGAAGAACTCGGAATGCCTGGCGAACAGCCGCTCATCGATGAAATGGCTCCGCTGTTTCATGTCCGGGCGGACGCGCCTCCGATTCTTCTGATCACCGGGGACCGCGAGCTCGAACTGCTCGGACGGTATGAAGAGAATGCCTATTTCTGGAGGATGATGAAAGTCAATGGCCACACGCGGACCACACTGTATGAACTGGGTGGTTACGATCACGGTGGCATGGTCCAACCGGCAGTTCCTCTTCTGGTCCGATTTGTCGAGAGACTTTCCCGCGAGCCCCGGTGATGACCGCCGGGGATGAAATGAGTAATCCATCCATGAAACAATCCATTCCCGCCTCCCCGCACCTTTTCGGGCTCGACGGCATCCGTGCACTGTCTATTTCCCTGGTGGTCGGTTATCACATCAGCCACTACAATTTCGATTATCAGCCGTGGATGAAATCCGCGAGCAGCATCGGCAATTTCGGTGTCGAGATCTTCTTTGCCCTGAGTGGATTCCTCATCACGTGGCTCCTCATCCGCGAACACGAACGGCTTGGACGTATTGATTTTCGCGCCTTCTACATCCGCCGGGCCATACGCATCCTTCCCCCGGCCTATTTCTACCTCGCGGTGCTGGGGATTCTCACTGCAGCGGGTGTTATCTCCACCGCCCTGCATGAATACACCTCCTCGGCATTCTTCTTTCGAAACTGGATGGGCGGTGGATCAACCTTCACCGGTCACTTCTGGTCCCTCTCCATCGAGGAGCAGTTTTATCTGTTCTGGCCGGCTCTGGCTTTCGGACTGCCAAAGAAATTCCGTATCCCCCTGACCCTTGCGCTGTGCGCCTTCGCTCCGGCATGGCGCCACATCAACACCGTCTATCTGGACACTCAAAACTGGGCGCGGACAGATTTGCGTTATGACGCCCTGCTCTGGGGGGCGCTGCTGGCATTCCTGTGGTATCGGGAATCCGTCAGGGAATTTTTCACCACCAGCCCGTGGCGTAACGGTATTCTTGCCGTGGCATCAGTGGCGGTCATGGTGGTCACCTTCATTCTCGAATCCATCGAAGGGATTCCCGGCATGGTTGTGGTCGGCATCCCGACCACCAGATACCTGATGGTGTGTGTTTTCATGGCAGCGGTGGCCAACGGCCGAGCCGGGCTCATCAGCCGGTTCCTCGATTCCCGTCCGGCGGCATGGTTCGGAGCCCTCTCCTACAGCCTTTATATCTGGCAGCAGGTTTTCTGCTTTCCCTCGGCTGAGAGAAATCCGGAAGGCAAAATGTGGATAAATGAATTTCCAAACAACCTTGTCCTCTCACTCGCGGCGGCGACTCTCAGCTTCTACCTCGTCGAAGCGCCATTCCGGAAGCTCCGCGCCCGATTCAGGCCATGAACCGATAGGCGGCCTGAACGGATACGGATATCATTCATTCACCCCCCGGCACGACGGGTCGCTCTGCCCTTGTGGTTCTCATGATGGTCAGGCATTATCACGACTGAACCACCCGACAGGTATCGGCCTGCATATTCCTGATGTCATGTTATCTCATCAGGCCGACATCCGTTGCTGCCCCTCAAAGCTGAAATATGAAAAACCACCCCAACCCCAAAGGCCCGTGGATCCACCGGTTTACCATCCGGTTGTTCACACTCATCTTCACCGTGCTCGTCTACTGGGCTCTGGGGTTTCTGGTACAGGACATCCAGTCCATAAAGGGCCCGGATTATTCGGAGATTGAGAAGGAATATGTGGACCAGGATCTGACCGGCCGGATCAAGGAACTGAATTCCGGGATAGAGGACCTCGACCGCTCCATATCCAGTAAACAGGAGGAGATGCGGCTGGTCGACGACAGCTCGGAAAACCTCCAGAAAACCATAGGCCAACTGATTGAACTGCAGAAGCTGTCCATCGAAAAATCAGTGGCCCTTTCAGAAAGCGATCAGCAAAACCTCAATGAGAGCCTCAATCAGTTTCTGGAAAGCCAGCAGAATTACCAGTCCCACAGTGAGGAGCTGACTCAGCTGGCCCAGCAGAAAAGGACGCTCCAGGATGAGAAAATCCAGCTGGAGAAAACGGTGGCAGACCAGCGCGAACCGGCACGCAAAGAATTTGAGAGGCTGAAGGAAAAGCACGACTGGAAACTGGCCGCTCTGCAACTGGCTATCCTGATTCCCCTCCTGGCGGTCGCCGCCTTCCTGGTCATCCGTCGACGCGAAAGCGTTTATTTCCCGCTGTATCTCGGCTTTGGCATTGCGACACTCCTCAAGGTCACCCTCGTCATCCATCGATATTTTCCCACACGGTATTTCAAATACATCCTGGTGGCGGTGCTGCTGCTGGCGGTTGCCAGGGTGCTGATTCATTTCATCCGCATGGTGGCCTTTCCCAAGGCACAATGGCTGACGCGTCAGTATCGGGAAGCCTATGAACGGTTTCTCTGTCCGGTGTGTGAATATCCGATCCGCACGGGCCCGAGGAAGTTCCTGTTCTGGACCCGCCGGACGGTTAACAAAATCGTGATACCCCGCGAAGCGGGGCAGGAGGAGGAGCCCTATTCGTGTCCATCCTGCGGCACGGTCCTTCTGGAGGAATGCCCGGAATGCCACAACATCCGGCATGCACTGCTGCCCCACTGCAGTCACTGCAACGCGGAGAAGGAAATCACCGGCAGCGGAACAGAATCTTCAGCCGGATGACGGGACCCGGCATGGGGCCTGAGGTGTTCCTGTTAATGAGGGACACTGTAAATCTCAATCTCTCAATCGCGGCCGTGGGCGCATACACCGCGCGAACTTCCGCTGACGAATTCCAGCATCCGGACCGACGGAGCCGCGGTGTATCGGTGCCAGGCACGCGGCAGCTTCTCCTCCCATGGAAGATTCTGCATAAAAAGAAAGCGATAGAGTTCCCGCAGCTCGGTGCGTTCGGCCGGTGAGAATCCGTTTCGCCGCAGTCCCACGGTGTTGAGGCCGGCCATGCGGTTCTGTCGGCTGGCCATGCAGAAAGGCGGCAGGTCCTTGGAGATGGCCGCCCCGCCCTGCATCATCGCGAATGACCCGACCCGCACAAACTGGTGGATCATCGCGTTGCCACTGACGATGCAGTGGTTTCCCAGAATCACGTGACCGGCCACCAGCGCTCCATTCACAAACACGTTGTCGTTGCCGATCCTTGAGTTATGGCCGACATGACTGGATGCCATGAAGTAATTGCGGTCGCCGATGACCGTATCCTCCTCAAGGGAGTTGGACCGGTGGATGGTCACATGTTCCCGGAAGACATTCCGGTCTCCAATCACCAGCCGCGTGGGCTGATTCTGGAATTTGAAATCCTGCGGGTCATCTCCGAGGACACAGCCGGTATGGATACGGTTTTCCCTTCCGATGACCATGGGGCCCCTGAGGTGCACGTGAGGGCCTACCCGGCAGCCCTCGCCCAGGACCACTTCCGCCTCAATCACACTCCACGGGCCGATTTCACATCGATCCCCAATTTCCGCGCCTGAATCGACCAGTGCCGTTGGATGGATATTCATTATCGTAAAAAGTCTGTTTTCTTCCGGCTCCTGGCTGGTCGGGACCAAACCGGAATTGGAAAATCGGCCTTTATTTTAGTGATTTTTCCGCAAAAGCCGATAGGATTAAGTAGTCCCCAATAGTTCGGATGGCTAGCAGAATTTCATGAGCAGCAAGATAGATAAACGAGTTGGAACACGGGCGGGTCAAAACCGGCGGGACGGGCGCTCCCCGGGGCTCGCGCTGGCAGTGACCGCCGTCATTGCCATGTCGACTTCAATGGTCCAGGCCCGCGAAACAATCTCCTTCAGTGACAGCATCCGCCCGCTACTGGCGGATCACTGCATTCAGTGTCACGGACCGGATGACCAGACCAGAGAGGCGGATTTGCGCCTCGACAAGCGTGAAGGGCTGTTCGGCGGGGACGGGACAGAAGGAGTGATCATCCCGGGTAACCCGGATGCCAGTGAGCTGATTGCCCGAATCCTCACCACGGATGAGGATGACATCATGCCTCCGCCGGAAACCAAGAAGCCATTGTCTGAATCGCAGAAGGCGCTGCTGCAGGAATGGGTGGCAGCCGGTGCGCCATTCGAGGAACACTGGGCGTTTGTCACTCCGGAGGAGCCCGCAATTCCCGCCCGCACCCCCACATCCTTTCACGAGAACCCGATCGACTATTTTGTGGAATCCCGGCTGGCGGAGCTGGGCATGGAGCCCTCACCCGAAGCAGACCGCCGGACTCTTATCCGCAGAGCGACACTCGACCTCACCGGGCTGCCCCCCACCGTCGGGGAGGTCGAACGATTCGTCAATGACCCCGACCCGAATGCCTACGAAAAACTGGTTGATGAACTTCTGTCCTCGGAGCGCTATGGCGAACGCATGACGCTGGCATGGATGGATGCGGCCCGCTACGGCGACTCCAGCGTGTTTCATGCTGACGGTGTCCGGGATATGTGGCCATGGCGCGACTGGGTGATCAACGCCTACAACAACAACATGCCATTCGATCAGTTCACCGTGGAACAGCTGGCGGGCGATCTGATCCCCGACGCCACCGTCTCACAGAAAGTGGCTTCCGGCTTCAACCGCAACCACGGCACCACAGACGAAGGCGGCGCCATCGCCGAAGAATACCGCGTCGAATACATCGTCGACCGCGTCAAGACAACTTCGAATGTCTGGCTCGGACTCAGCATGGAATGCGCCCAGTGCCACGACCACAAATACGACCCGATCTCGCAGAAGGAGTATTATCAGTTTTACGCCTATTTCAACAGATCCAGTGACCCTGGCATGCAGACACGCAATGGCAACACCGCACCGCTCGTCAGGATCTATCAGGACTCGCAGCAGGATCAGCTGAATGGCATGCAGACACGACTCGCCAGCCTCCGCAATCAGCTGAAAGACAGCGAGCCCGGACCGGATGCCATCCGCGCTTGGGCCGCATCCGTCGCCCGGTCAAAACCACGGGTCAGACCCGACCTTGGACCATGGTATCAGACCGGCCCTTTCACCGGTGACAACCAGAATCAGGTCTTCAACCGAAAATTCGGCCCGGAGGAATCCTCCGAAATCGACCTCGAAGCAAAGTATGTGGACAAGGCCTGGGTTGAAAAAGAGTATGCAGACGGCACAGCCATTGACCTCGGTCTTCCCGGAAACTCTGCCGTCTACCTCTACCGCCGTGTTGATTCGGCCGCCGCCAGCCAGTGGACCGCCTCCCTCGGCAGTGATGATGCCATCAAGGTCTTTCTCAATGGCCGCGAAGTTCTCGCCAACAACGCCTCCCGCGGAGTGGCCCCGGACCAGGACAAGGCCACCCTCGATCTCAATGAGGGCCCGAACCACCTGGTGCTCAAAATCGTCAATGGCGGAGGTGGATCCGGGTTCTATTTTGACCTGCGTGAATCCGGGCTGCCATCTGAAATTGCCGCGCTCATTGCCCGCGAGTCTGATTCTGAATCACTGACCGAAGAGGAAAGCAGCCGCCTCAGGTCCTACTATCTGGAGAATGTCTGGGAGGATGGACGGAAGCTACGCCAGGACATCGCCGCCCTCGAATCCGACCGCAAAGCGTTGATGGATTCAGTGGTGACATCGATGACCATGGGCGACATGGAGGATCCACGCATGACCTATATTCTCGACAGAGGTCACTATGCCTCGCCGCGCGAGGATGAGGAGATTTTCCCCGGAGTTCCCGCCGCCCTGCCGCCTCTGCCTGCAGATGCCCCGTCGAACCGTCTCGGTCTCGCCCGATGGCTTGTCGATGAGGACCACCCGCTGACCGCCCGTGTCGCTGTCAACCGTTACTGGATGATGTTCTTCGGAGACGGACTGGTTGCCACGGAAGCCGACTTTGGCACACGAGGTGCGCAGCCAACCAACCAGGAACTTCTGGACTGGCTGGCCGTTGACTTTGTCCGCAGCGGATGGGATGTCAAACGCATGATCCGCCTGATGCTCACATCCGGCACCTATCGCCAGTCATCAAGAGTCATGCCCCGGCACCTCGAAGCCGACCCGGAAAACCGTTTCCTCTCCCGTGGACCACGCTTCCGCCTGCAGGGGGAATTCATACGCGACAACGCGCTCGCACTCAGCGGACTCCTCAATGACCGGATCGGAGGTCCCAGTGTCAAACCATACCAGCCACCGCGCATCTGGAACGAAGTCTCACTCGATGGTGGTCTTTTCTACCAGCGCGATGACGGTGAGAAACTTTACCGGCGGTCCATGTATATTTACTGGAAACGAAGCGCCCCCAATCCCAGCATGGTGGCTTTTGACGCGCCGACACGGGAAAAATGCGTGATCCAGCGCCAGCGCACCAACACACCGCTGCAGGCTCTGGTGACCATGAATGACATCACCTTCGTCGAAGCGGCCAGAGTCTGGGCCCAGAATCTCATCCAACAGATGCCGGACGCCTCTTTTGAGGAACGGGTCAATCAGGCCTTCATCATGGCAACCTCCAAACCTGTCGACCGGAAGCGCATGGCCGTTCTCCGGAAGCTGTATCAGAACCAGAAGGAACATTACCGGTCCCACCCGGAGATGGCCGCCGAACTGGCAATAGCCGGCGAATACCCGCGCCCCGAAGGCATTGATGATGCAGAACACGCCGCATTGACCTTGGTCACCTCGGCGATCCTCAACCTCGATGAAGTGCTGACCCGCGACTGAAATACCCCCGGATATCAGGGCGCTGCCCGTGAAGCCGGCTGGCTCTCCAGCCAACAACCGAAATTTGAAATCAAAAGAAGAAAATCATGCTGCCCGTAATCAGTGGAGATAGTCTCCTTAATCGCAGACAAATGATAAATCTGGGGGCCCGTGGATTCGGGGCCCTCGGACTGGCCTCAATCCTGTCACCCGAGCTGCTGCAGGGGGCCATGAACCCGCGTGAGAAGCTGGACCGCTTCGGCGTGCTCGAACAGCCGCACTTCAAGCCAAAGGCCAAGCGGGTCATTTATCTGTTTTTCTCGGGTGGGCCGTCGCACATCGACATGTTCGATTACAAACCGGCTCTTCAGAAGATTCACGGCATGGAGTTGCCGGATTCAATCCGCAATGGCCAGAGGCTGACGGGGATGACCTCGGGTCAGAGTTCCTTTCCCTGTGTGGCGCCGATGTTCGAGTTCAAGCGCTTCGGGCAGATGGGCACATGGGTCAACTCCGACCTTCTCCCGCATATCGGCTCCATCGTCGACGAGATCTCCATCATCAAGACGGTCAACACGGAAGCCATCAACCACGACCCGGCCATCACCTACATCAACACCGGAACCCAGCAGCTTGGACACCCCAGCCTCGGTGCATGGCTCAGCTACGGACTTGGAAGCCCCAACCGGAACCTGCCCGGATACATCGTCATGATCTCCAAAGGCCGCGGACAGAGCCAGGCGCTCTACTCCCGGCTGTGGGGCAGCGGATTCCTCCCATCAAAATTCCAGGGGGTCAAATTCAGGAGTTCCGGTGAACCGGTGCTGTTTCTGACCGACCCGTCCGGAGTCAACCGATCCTCGCGACGTGCCATGCTGGATGCGGTCGCCGAAATCAACCGCACCCGGTTTGCGGAAATGGGCGACCCGGAGATAGAAACCCGCATCGCCCAATATGAAATGGCCTTCCGCATGCAGACGTCGGTGCCGGACCTCACCGATGTCGCCAGCGAACCCGAGTCTGTCACCTCCATGTACGGTCCGGATGCCACCAAACCGGGAACATTCGCCTACAACTGTATCCTCGCCCGCCGCATGGCTGAACGCGGCGTGCCCTTTATCCAGCTTTTCCATCGCGGCTGGGATCAGCACGGGAACCTGCCGAATCTCATTTCCAACCAGTGCAGGGACATCGATCAGCCGGCCGCCGCGCTGGTGCGTGATCTCAAACTCCGCGGTATGCTCGACGACACCCTCGTGGTCTGCGGAGGCGAATTCGGACGCACCATCTACTCTCAGGGAACCCTCACCAAGGACAACCATGGACGGGACCACCACGGCCGATGCTTCACCATGTGGATGGCCGGAGGCGGTATCCGCAAAGGCTACGAACACGGTGAAACCGACGACTTCTGTTACAACATCGTCAGGGACCCGGTGCATATCCGCGATTTTAATGCCACGATCCTCCACCAGCTTGGAATCGATCACGAAAGATTCACTTACAAATACCAGGGCCTGGATCAGCGCCTGACCGGCGTGGAGCCGGCGCATGTCGTTCATCCGGTCATCGCCTGAAAGACTGTTGAATCGTGAAATGGGGCTCCCCCCCGCCTGTTCGAATCGCTTCAAAGGAAGTTAAAAAAATGCCCGGCAGGATCAGCCGGGCATTTTACTGCACTGTCTCAAAACATTGAATGTCGCGTCAACGGTTTCCGGTTTGCAGCACCGACCGGGAGTGCGGGTGCCTGCCTTTCGGGACTTTTCCGAGCTGTCGAAGACCAATACTCAAGCCGATGGCGGATATCCACAGAATCACACATGGGCGGAAGGCTCCGGTGACTCTGCGAATCTCCGAACCCCGCGGCGTGATATCAATCACCGCGTCGAAGCCGTTCATGCCGAGGTTGACGGTCAGAGGCACCACCAGCATCAGGTTCACAATCAGCAGGAAGAAAATCACATTCTTCGCAACTTCCACGGCGCCCCCCCCGACAGCAGGGCCGACTGCCTTCCGACAGGTGGAAGATTTGGTTTCAGATTCAGATTCACTGGTATTCATGATTGTCACTATCCGGAATGGAATCCCTTCTCTGAAGAAATCGTCAGGATGGGACCATTCGTTGAGTCAGTCCGGGGAAATCCGGAAATGGAGGAGGACGGCACACGGGCAATCAACCGCCGGGCGGGATCCATCAACTCATCGGGGGCACCGCCGCAGATCCCGTTCCTTCTGTCTGAGATAATCCCGCAGCTTCTTCCGGTTCAGGCCCTTGCGGAAGATCGGGTTGGTGACGTCGCGCACCCGTCCTCCTGTTCCGATGTTGACGTAGACCGGCTGAGTCACGGTCGTCTGACCGCCGACTGACAGATCATCGGGGTCATGGCGATAGACGGTGGTCACAGACCACAGAAAGGACGCCAGCAGATGCTCCGGCCGTGGGTCATGGCAGATCAGCGATGTCAGGAAGAAAGACCTGCGGCGCATCAGATCCCCCGCCTCCAGTTCCACAAGCTTTCCACCCGTCCAGATCGACCCGGTATGGACAATGTGCGGCCCGTCCCCCATGACGAGGTTGTTTTCATCATCCACAAATGAGGCACCGTAGCAGTACCACGGTGAACCATCCGGCCCCGCGTCGGCATCGAGATTGTCATTGTGCCAGTCCGATGCGAAAACAGTTTCCCATTCGCCGTCCTCGGGATTCCATTTTTCAAGTCGTGTGGTCACGGCCTGGGTCCAGCAGGCGCGGCTGCACTCCATCGCTTCAAGCGAAGCCAGCGGCACACTGAAGCGCGCTATGGCTCCCGAGCCATGTCGCATCTCATCGGTGCCCGGCCGCCGCCATTCCTCATTGTCACGCCGGATTACGCCACCGGTAATCCCGGCTGGAAGCACCGGCTGAGGCGCTTCACACGGACTCTGAGTGGTGAAATCAACGATCGAGAAAAGCGTCCGCGGCCGGACCCGTGTCCCCGAACTGTCCTCTACCTCGGCGACAGATTCAGTGAATTCCCCCCTGCGGATATTGTCACAGTTGAACGAATACTGCCCGAGCACCGGACCATCTTCGCCGTCGCGGATCATCACCGTCACCTGCCGTGCCTGACTCCTGAGGCGTGTCGGATCTGACTCATGACGGTTTATCTCACGACCGTTACCACGGGCAGCACGGCCCGTTTCATCGAATGCAAAGATCCGGAGTCCGCGAATGGAGCTTACGAATTCAATGGAAGTAATGCAGCAGGGCTCGTGATTGTCCTGCCTTGAAATGCCGGATACGGGCGACAGAAATCCGGCAGGATCGGGAAGCGTAGTTCGGGGATCACTTGATTCATCCAGCTCCCCAGGGGCCACTCCGTCAACTCTCAGTCGAAGCATTGAACTGGTCCCGACCGGTGTCTCCACACGAATCTCATCGCCATCCGCAGGATGAGGTTCACCCTGCGCCAGGTAGGCTCTGGCAACCATTGAACCATCGGTCTCTCGGTCGATTGCATCAGCCTGATAGGAACTGCCTCCCGCGATGATGATTGTCGGTGCCTCAAATCCGGAGCCCCGGACCTGGATAAATGCGGGATCTCCGGTCACCACATCATCCTCGACATGGATGACATCTGTCAGAGAAACCCGCTCACCCCTCAGCACCCCGTGAACAAACAGAACATCCATGCCGTCGAGCACACCGTCGCGGTTGGCATCATGTTCGGGAAATGCATTTTCTCCATCATGGACAGCCGCCGCAACTGCTCTGAGGTCCGTCGCATTGACAACACCGTCGGGCACACCATCTCCGTCATATCCGAAAAGATAGGAACCGGGAGATGGAAAGGGCCCGGATATATCAATGGGCTGAAGGCCGGTGTCAGAGTTTGAACTCCCGACAACCCGGAAAAATCCGGCCGGATCCGCAGCGTCCACTTCTGCCATCCGGTCGAATGTCACAGCTGCCTCAGACCATTGTCCTGCATCCACCGATTCCCTTGTCTGAAGAGAAAATGGTGGCACACCGCCATCCCAGGTGAGCCCCAGCTGACTTCCGGCCATGGAGATACCTGAAATACTCAATACACGAGACACTTCGAGAGTGTCCCTGCCGACCCCGCCATCGTCATCGGTCACTGTCACCACCACGGTGTAGGGGCCATCATCCGGAAAGACGTGAGCAGCACTCAGTGAACCACTCGAAGCATCGATCACCGCCGGGGTGGTGGTGCCGTCGCCCCAATCCACGGATGCCTGATGCGTGTCCTGCGATCCGGGATCGAAATACAGCGCCTGTCCCAGCCGAACCTCACGCGAGGCTCCCATCAGAATATCGGCCCCGGCCACCACCACCGGAGCAGCATTTCGGACTGAAACAGAAAACTGATCCGATCCCGATCCACCTGAGGAATCACGGACTGTCACCAGGACCCTATAGCTCCCATTCTCACGGTATTCATGATGCGCCGAAACTGATCCTGTGGATTCATCGACGTCAGCGGATGTCTCCACCCCGTCCCCCCAGTTCACGGAAGCGGTGTGCGGACCGGCAGCCATGGAAGTGAATGACGTCCCTGTGAGAAGCAGGACCTGCCCTTCATCGAGGATCTGATCATCCGGCACAGTCACAACCGGTCCGGTTCCTGAAACAACGACCTCAAATGAAACGGATCCACTGGCATTGTCATCATCGGTGACGGTCAGAACGACATCGTAGCGGCCTTCCGTGGAGAATTCATGGGCCGCAGTCAGGGACCTGGTGGCCGCATCCACACCAATCATTTCAATCGTTCCATCCCCCCAGTTGACTGTCGCTGTGTGGCCATCCGCCGCGCCGGGATCAGTGATCGATACAATCCCGGTCGATACCGTCGCGCCGACGGTCGCATTCTGATCGGGCACCGGACTCAAAACCGGGGCAACATTGTTCACAGTCACCGGGACATTGATGAACCCAGTGGCATTGGAATCATTCCGGATATCAACGCGGACTGAGAAAACTCCATTGTCGGCATAGCTGTGCCGGGCGGACACCGTTTCAGCTGAAGCGTCCACAACCGCCGGGGCCACCGTGCCATCCCCCCAGTCGACAACAGCGGTGACTGTGCCTTTATCCCTGTAGTTCAGCACCAGCTCCGCCTGGCTGCCCTCATCAATTGTCATCGCAGAGGGCTGAGATAGAAACGGAGCCGGATTCCCGACCATCCCATGAGTGAAATGGATATCACCGTCGGCGGGAAATGGAGGCAGAACCGACCATGCGCTGACCCAGCCACCATTTCCGGCTCCAATGACATCGGGTGGCCCGGAGTAGTGCCCGACAGTTGCACGGTCACCTCCGGCCAGCGCAGGCGGCAGCCATGTCATACCCATATCATCGGTTCGGGAATAAACCACGGTGGAGCCATTCTCCACAAAAAGAGGATCTCCTGAATTCCAGACGGCATACCATCTTCCGGACTGACCGGCAGCCAGGCGAACATTGGAGTCATCCCCGGTGTCAAAGCCTGCGTTGCTGTTGAGGGCTTCCGGGGCGGTCCATGTCATCCCGTTATCGCTGGAGACACTGAAAAAAATATCGAGGTCTGTGCCGACGGTCCCATTCAGCTCCCCTTCCGAATGCCAGCAGGCAATCCAGTTTCCGGCATCATTGGTGGCCAGAACGGGACGGTAATCATCCTCCTCTGCGCCATCCGAGCCGGCGTTGGTGTTCAGGGGAGCCGGCGAAGTCCATGTCGCGCCATGGTCATCGGAAACCACCATGATGATGTCGTCATCGGTCCCAAGGGTGTTGCCATGCGAATCATTGGACATCCAGACGACTATCCAGCGCCCCGACTGATCACCCGCGACAAACGGATCAAAATCGCCTCCGGTGTCCGACAAGGCATTCGCACTCACAGCCATCGGGGCACTCCATGTCACCGCGTTATCATCAGAAACCGCAAAGAGGATATCCTCGTCCTGACCAATGCTGCCTCCCAGTGAATGGTTGGATTGCCAGACGGTCATCCAGTTTCCGTGGCCATCCGCAGCTATCGCCGGTGCATAATCCACGTCCATGCCATCCGCCGGGGCGTTGGTGTTCAGAGCCGCGGCAGCCGACCATGTCGTCCCACCGTCAGACGAAACCGAATAAAGGATATCCTGGTCATCACCAATGGAGTTGCCGACATTTTCGGTAGACACCCACACCGTGACCCACACTCCGCCGGCAAAGGTGACTGCCGGCAGGACATCATCCGCCTGGTCCGATTCACCATGGGAATTCAGCACAGCCGGAGGCGTCCAGCTTACCCCGCCATCGGTTGAAACAGCAAAAAAGATGTCCGTATCCGTCCCGGCTGTCGCATTGAGGTTTTCAGAGGACTGCCAGACCGCCACCACACGCCCATTGCCGTCCGACGCGAGGCGCACATTGAGGTCATTACCATCATCCGATGCGGCATTGGGATGAAGCGGACGGTCGGGAGCCCACAGCAGCTGCCGGTCGCGTCGGGCAAAATAGACATCTGTGTCCATCAGGGCACCACCGGGGCTCTCGTCCGATGACCATGCAAGAATCCATGTTCCGCGCTGATCACATGTCAGGGCCGGGGCAGTGTCGTTTCCGAT
>JAUIAG010000133.1 GCA_030425355.1 Verrucomicrobiia bacterium | reverse complement strand
ATTTGGACTCCATGGCTTCAAGGCTCATGCCCTGGACGCGTTTCCACCGGAGCCGCGGTGTGTGGAGGATCTGGTCCATGGATCCGATGGAGGCCTCACAGTTTGCAAGGGCCTTTTCGAGGTCCTCCACGAACTGGGCGGATCCCTGCCACTGGTCTCTGGCGGCGGTGAGCAGAGATGCCAGTTTGAGCCCGTCGATGAGGGCGGCATCCATCACCGGACGGGTCTTCAGCACCCAGTCCACCCTTGGTGCGACCACTGATTCCGGTGTTTCAATTCCCTTCCACACCGTTCCAACGATGTAGGGGGCCATGGGTTCCACCGATTCAAAGGCCTTCTTTTCATCCATGGATTCCTTGAGAAAGGCGATGGCCTTGAGCAGGTCATTGCCGCTCATGGAACTTTTTGATTTCAGGCAGTCACGGATGGCAGCGCAGGACTGTTTGTATTCACTGTTGAGAAAACGGAAGAGGGAACCGGATGATTTCTCAATGACCTGGCGGTGCCTGTCGAGGTCATTCCACGGGATGGCGGAGGGGATGTAGAATTCGGAAAGCTTGTGATATCTCTGGAGATATGCCTGCCATGCCCGGCTGAAGGTCTCGAGTGTCTCCCGGGAGAGCGACCAGTCTATGGATTCGAGATCGACCGCCGTGGAAAAAGGGCAGTCCTGAAGCCGGGCCCACAGGTCGGCAAGCAGCGCGGTGTGGCCTATGGTGTCCGGCTGACGGATCTGCAGCCTTGAACAGACCTCCGAGGCGGCCCGTCGAAGCTCACGGAAATGCTGAGTCAGTTCCTGGAATATGAACCGGCTTTCCTCGACCTCGTTGGGGAGGAGGTCGGTTGTTTCGACGTCGGCGAAAACATGTTCGGCCGGATACCCGACCTTGCGGAGGGAGTTGGCGTATTCCTCGGTCAGTCGCCGGCACTCCTCGAGGGTATTGGGTTCATCGTAGATGGAGAGTTCCATCTCGACCCTCGGATAATCGCCATCCCGGTAGGACAGGCATTTGCCCATCAGGTAGTAAGGGGACAGTCCGGTATTGCCGATCGGGTTGAGGAGGTCATCGCCCACGCTGCGCAGAGTCTGCAGGGTGGAGAGGTAGTGTCGGCTGTCCTGGCCGTCCCGGGGCGTGGTCGGCCGCGGCCCGGTGAGTGTGCGCTGAAGTGAATCGAGAAAGCCCCGCTTTGAAGAATCGCGACTGTGCAGTTCGAGTGAAAAGTCTCCAAGCCCCACTCCATCCAGGCGGTTTTTCACGACTTCCAGAGCGGCTCGTTTTTCTGAAACGAAGAGGACTTTTTTCCCGTTGCCGAGGGACTCGGCAATCAGGTTGGTGATGGTCTGGGATTTTCCGGTGCCGGGCGGGCCCTGAATGATGAGATTGGCGCCTTCGTTGACGGCCTTCACTGCCTCGCGCTGGGATGCATCCGCATCGAGGACAAGGAACTCGGCTCCGATTTCACGGGCGAAGAGTTTTTCACTGGCGTCCACCGGCTCGGCAGCCGGCTTCTGGGGCTGCTCCGGATTGTCAGGCCGGGAGCTCCATCGCCCGCCGTTGAGAAGGGCCTGAAGCAGCGGGTGATCCAGAAGCCGCGACGCCGGCTTCCATGCCGCGGGATCCAGGTCCCGGTACATGAGGAACTTGGTGAAAGTAAACAGCCCGAGTGCGATGCGGTCGGTAATCTTCCATGCCGTGCGGTCAGCTATCTGATCCCGAATTGAATTCACGTAGGTGTCGAAATCATCCCGTGATTCGACTTTGAATTCTGCCGGGAAACGCAGACCGAATTCATCGGTGAGTTTTTTCTCCAGGCAGAGGTTGGTCTGGATATCATCGCCGTTGTAGCAAAGTCGGAACGGGCTGAGGATATTCCGGCGTTCGAGGTCCACGGGGACCAGAACCAGGGGCGAGCACATGGCATTCTCCGGCTGTGAGGGATCCTGCCACTCGAGAAATCCAAGGGCGATGAACAACAGGTGTGTTCCCTGTTCCTCGGCGGCGCTCTGTGCTTCGCGGCTGAGCAGCAGCAGTTTGTCATCGAGCTTCTTCCCCGAAAGCCCGGTCTGAAGGTAACGGTCCACATGATGAGGCATTGGCCGCACGGATGCCGGGGCCTCATCCGCTGAATTCGCCTCGACCGGGCTCTCAGATTCTTCCTCAACCGCGGTGGCTTCATCGCTTTCCGGAAGATGACCCCCGTTCTCATCAATCGCGTTTTCCTCCACTGAGGCGTCTGCTGTCAGGGCTCCCCCGTGAGCTGCGTCAGCCTCGTCAACCGGTGCGGATTCCAGATCGGGCCCGACGGTGCTCTCATCCGCTGCCGGCGAGTCATTGTCACCGGGAGCATTGTCCTCCGGTGCAGTTTCACCGGTTCGTGCCTTCGCCTTTTCGGAAGGCAGGAACTGCATGGCAGCCCCGTCATCCACCAGGATCCTGAAAACTTCGGACGGCTTCTCGTCCTCGATGAACATGGCAGTCCGGTTGCGGTCCCGGAGGTGTATCAGTCGGTTGCGGCGGCTCAGGTCCAGGAGGGCAATTCTGGCTTTTTCCAGTGCAGTGGCGAGGCCGCCGCCCGTGGACGAGAGGATGTCCCGGGATTCAGCCGTGCTGATCTCCATGGACATCCCGTCACTGGCGGAATCAGTTCCCTTCGTGCCACTTTGCTGACTTTTACTGAGTGCCTTGTCCTCTCGCTTCTCTCCCATGTCCTTTCCTTCGATCAAGTACTCTCCGAACATATTCACTTTGCGGGTCCTTCGCCATCATCAAATTCCGCTGCGAAGGCTGGCCCTGCAGGTTTGTGAGCCGGATGATTATCGATGGATGAGGAGGGAGTTGTTTGTTTCGACCATCTCCTGCTGGTGGTTCTGACTGTCGACTGACACCCGGAACGGGCCGGGATCCGATACCGGTATGCGGATGGAAAACCGCTCCGGCTTCCAGTCTGCCGGCGCCATAATCGAAGGGATCTCCTGGACGTGGAGTGGTTTCCACATGTCTCCCTTACGGGTTTCCACGCTGAGGCTCGCGGCTGCTGACGCCGTTCGGCCGATATTGTGAACGGTGACATGGAGATAATCTTCCAGCAGCAGAGTGGTGCCGTGTGAAAGGGCGAGATCGGCAAGGTCCTCCTCGATATCGCGGGCTTCCAGAAGTCGAAGATCCACCACCCATACCCGGCCTGGAGGGACAATGACGGTCGGACCTTCGGCCCGTCTTTCATGGAGATAGGTTTCGGGCTGTCCCCATCCGTAGCGGTGCTGTGACGGGCGTTCACCATCAAGCTGAGGCCCCTGAAGGAGACTGTAGCGGCCCTGCTGCAGTTGCCAGAGGCGCAGGCCCACCGGCATTGGCTCATTACCGAACTGATAGAGCCACAGCCTGATCCGTTCACTGGAGGCAGCGACAACAAGAGCCGCAAACCCGGTCGAGGGAGTGTCATATGTGACAGCGAATGTCGGTGTGGCAGCGTCCCTGAAACCCGTGACGGCGCCGGTGTAGGCCCCGAAAATATCGATGGCGTGATGCAGCGCGGCCCTGTCTGTCGAGAGGACCTCGGTGGTCTGCAGCTCCAGATTCGAGCGTAATCGGGTGGCTGCCTTTTCGAGGCCGGATGTCAGGGCATCGAGATTGCCGTTGAGGCGGTAAGGAAAAATGAATCCGCCTCCGGCGCGGAGAATGTATTCGTCATAGACCGGATCATCACTGAGCCACCGGTAGAGGAAGGCGCGGTTCTGCTCTGCCGGATTGTGACTTGGCAGGTGACTGGTCATGGCTATCTGCCATTCTTCCGATCCCCGCTGGCCTTCATCACGAATCAGCGGCCCGCGTGTTGCCCATTCCATGGCCTTGCGCCACGGCTCGAGGAACTTCCGCTCTCCGCTCAGCCGGTAGGCAGCCAGAATGGCATCGTGCATCATGGGGACGTGCTGCCATCGGTGGAGCTGATCATCGTGCCATGAATGCTGCCCGGAGGGCGGGCTGATTGTGCCACCCGGATACCAGATCCCCAGAGGTGCCACGCCGGGAAGTTTCCCTGCTTCAGTATTCATCGTGGCGGCGCGCCACCCATCCGCCCACTGCACGAACCAGTCTCTGGAAGGCTCATGTCCCTGCCATGCGGCCCAGAGGAAATGCTTCATGGGACGGGCGCAGTAGCCAACATCCGGTCCGTCATGCAGTCCGGTATCGACCCGGTCTCCGCCAAAATATGAGGATCTGAATCGTGGATACCCCTTCTCATCCATGTCCATGTAGCGGGTTCTGATGCGCCGGCATGACTGCAGATTCCGCTCCACCCAGAGCGGGTCCCCGTATTGAAGAAACAACATTGAGGGGACTGAATCCGCTGAATCCTCGGAGGAGTGTTCAACGTCGGAAAACCCGCCGTAACCGTCGACGAGCACATGATCCCAGACGCCCTGACAAAGCCGCCCGATACCATGTCGGACAGTTGTCGGGGCTGTGGAAATTCCGGCGATCTGCACCCATGTGCGGAGCAGTTCGACATCATCGCCCCAGCCGCCATGCAATTGTCCATCCGGTGTCTGCCGTTCGCGGAAGAATCTTTCCATGATGAAGATATTGCGGGCATAAGCCTCGCGGAGGAATGCGGCCCATGCCGGATGTTTCGAGGTGTCCGCCTTGAGATGCTCTCCCCACGGGACCTCCTCCCCGCAGTATTGACGAATTACGGGCTGGTCCGGCCACGTCCGGCGTAGATCCTCCATCCAGCTCCGGGCCGTCTGAATCATCGCGCCCCGGCCGCCCTCCATTCCATTCCAGTAATGGTAACGCGCCAGATACATCCTCGCCTTGTGATAGAATGGATTGTTCTTCCCGCCAATGCCCGTCAGGCGGATGACTGCGGTGCGGCCCGGTCGGGTGCGCCGCATTTTCAATTCAGCAAATTCCCGGGCAGCCATGACCCAGGCTTGGGGAAAAGTCCCGGGGCTTTGCCGGAAACACTCCTCAAAGGCATCGGCGAGGTCCCTGAATTCCGGATGATGGAAGGGTTCCTGATAAAGTGGATCGCCAAGAACATAGGCCTGACCAAGCAGTGAGGTGAAATCCGACTCCCTGCGGAAGGCTTCCAGTGCGGCTGCATGATCGCCTCTGTTGAAATGTCCGATACCTTCTCTGACATCAGGGGAAACATCGGCCCGAATAGTGAGATGGCGGCCATCGCGGGCAAGCGGGGCGTCCGGGAGATGCCTTGGGAAAACCGGACTGTCCGGATGTGGAGTGACCCGTTCATAGACCTTCAGGTTATCGACCAGCATTCCGCCCCATGTGACGAACCCGATCCGGTCCATGCCCGGTCCGCCGAGGATTTCATCCGGTTCCTCCTGGTGCACCAGCTCATCATTGACCCAGAAGCGGATCCGTCGCCCCTCCTTTTCGACCCGCATGTCCCAGGTGGCCTGAAAGCGGGGATCATCGGCCGGCACATTGTTGAGTCCGTGGGAATGGAGATGTCCCCATCCAAAAACCGGACTGGCCCCCGTGGTGGAGGACAGGTCTACCGGGGCGGCTTCCGGATCCTGTCGGGCCTGGTATTCCAGGCGGATATCATGGGCGAAGGATCTCCGGGTGAGAATGGTGACACCATGGCCGCGCAGGTGGAGCTGTCCGTCCCTGATGCCCGCCGGGCCGGTCATCACCAGCCATTCGGGGCCGGTCTGGTCGCGGTCAAAATCATCGCTCCAGACCAGCTTCCATTCCGACTGTCCGGAAACAGAGAAGCACATGAACATCAATGCCAGACTCATGATCCGGCAGGAAAGGCGACCATTGGATTGAAGGGTCGGGAGACTGGGAAACACATTCATGGGTAACCAGATACTGCCTGAAATGAATGCTGTGCGGCAAGTCATGCCGGGCGATTGCCGGCCAAACTCTCGTCGACACCCGGACCGGCTGGTGGTAGAAATTCGACATGATCCCTTTCCTGAGAAAGCCAGTCCTCTGGTCCGGCCTGGCAATGTGCATAGCGGCACTTCCGGCCGCTGCAGTGGACGATCCATTTGCTCGGTTTTCCGAGGGTGAGGTGCCTGCCGCCTTAACACCCTGGACGAATGGTTTTTCATTGGCTGATGGTGAAACCATCGTGTGGCTTGGCGGTGAGAACATGGTCCGACAGCAGCTCTCAGGAATTCTGGAAGCCCGTCTTCTGCCGGCATGGGGAGACCGGTTCCCGCTGTTCAGATCCATGGCATGGGAAGGGGACACAGTTTACAACCGCAACCGGGACCTCAACTTCGGAAGCCTTGAGGACCAGCTGCGATTTGCCGGTGCCACCTCGGTGTGGCTGCAGACCGGTGTCATGGAGGCCATGGACGGCATTGAGGCCATCCCGCATTACGTGGCTGCGCTCAGCCGCATTCTGGACCGCATTCAGTCGGTGACTCCGAGGATAGTGCTGATCACGCCGACTCCCTATGAAGAATCGGTTTTTCCGGCCGGGCCCGATCTCCTGTCCATGAACTCCGCCCTCGAAAAGTATGTGGCGGCGATTGTGTCGACGGCGGAGAGCCGTGGCCTGCCTGTTGTCGACCTTTTCCATCCCTTTCATGGGTCCCCGGGTGCCGGATCGGGCCGTATGACTCACAACGGGATCCACTGGAATGAGAATGGGCAGCTGATGGTGGCTGGTGAGGTGGCCCGCCAGCTTGGAAATCTGGAGGTGCCGTTCGAAGCCCTCGCCAGCCGCGATCTGCTGCTGCGGCTGATCCGGGAAAAGAACCGCTTCTGGTTCGACTGCTGGCGGCCAATGAACTGGGCTTTTGCCTATGGTGACCGGACCACACAGCTTTTCGGTCAGCCATTTGAAAATGGCCGATGGCTCAAGGAGGAACTTGAGGATTTCAAGTCGCTTATCCGCGACAGGGAATCCCTGCTGAGGCAGGTGGTGCAGGGCGAGGCGGTGTCCTACACCGAACCGGAAGAAGTGCAGGCGGTGTCCGCGGATGACGAACCCGCTCAGGATCCGCAGGAAGCGCTTGAGGCCATGGTGGTCAGAGACGGGTTCTCGGTCAACCTTTTTGCCTCCGAGTCCCTCGGGGTGATCAACCCGACCCAGATTGCATGGGACTGGCAGGGACGGCTGTTTGTCGCCTGTTCACCGACCTACCCGCATATTGTCCCGGGAGCAGCACCGGAGGACTATGTGCTGGTCTGTATAGACAGTGACAGGGACGGCGTGGCGGATCACTCCTATCGATATGCAGACGGACTTCACATGGTCCAGGGGCTTGAGCCGGTCCATGGCGGACTCTATGTGTGTGCCGGCACGGAAATCCGCTTTTACCGCGATGCCGACCACGACGGGATTCCTGAAGGCCATGAGGTTGTTCTGTCCGGCTTTGGAACAGGCGACGCTCACCAGCTGGTCAATTCCATCTCACACGGTCCCGACGGGTTTATCTGGATGACCCAGGGGCTGCATATACTTTCGCATATTGAAACCGTCCATGGCGTTTCAACCCTCGAGAGGTCCGGTGTGTGGCGTTTTGATCCCTCGACAGGGCGACTCGATGGATACTTCAACGGCGGCCGCGCCGGACACAACTGCTGGGGCGTCGCATTTGATGACAATAACCAGGCCTTTCACAAGACGGGCGACAGACCCGTCGGCTACTACATGGTGCCGGGGTGGTTCCCAATCGCGAATCCGGCCGAATACCATCCCACGGGATCACTTTTTCAAACCGCCCTCAAGACAAACTCCATCGACTTTCTCGGCAGTCGTCACCTTCCCCAGTCACTGCAGGGACAGGCGGTTCTGGGCGGGTTCATGAAGCATACAGTGGAACTCTACAGGATCCTCGGGGACGGTGCCGGTTTTCGTTCGGAACAACAGGAGGATCTGCTGCAATCCTCATCAGAGGATTTCCGACCGGTGGATGTCAGTGCCGGACCCGATGGGGCCATATACATCTGTGACTTCCATAACCGCCTGATCGGGCATTACCAGACATCATACCGGGATGCCGGCCGCGATCATACACACGGCCGGGTCTGGCGTATATCGAACCGGCACCAGTCCACCGGTTCCGGAGATGTTCCGGTCCTCCGCCCGGATCCAGATGTCCTCGTCAGACTTCTGGATTCAGATGAGAGATGGGTGCGGAGTCAGTCCTCGATGATGCTGAAATACCTCAACCCGTCAGGGGTGATCAGAGCGCTTGACCGCCATGGCGACACCCTGTCCGGTTCCGGAACGGAAGCCGTCAGGCGATGGGGTATGCACGCTCTGGGTGTTTACCGATACCATCAGGCCCAAAGACCGGCACTTGTTGAAATCATGGCTGCGTCGTCATCCGTTCACCACCGTGCCTATGCCGCACGGATGGCCGGATTCATGAACATGCCGCAGATTGTTGAAAACATGGCTGCTGATTCCCATCCACGGGTTCGGCTGGAAGCACTCGTGGCGTCGGTTCACATCGATACAAACCGGGCTTTCCGTGTCTTTACCGAGGTCTTCAACAGGCCTCGGGATCGATTTCTCGATTACGCTCTCACCAATGCAGCGAGACACTTTCATTCAGACTGGCAGCCGATGCTGAAATCCGCCCCGGCGGTGGACCGGCCGGAAGCAGTTCGATTTGTGCTCTCCCAGTCGGGCAAAACTGATGAGCCTGTTCATCCCGGGAAGCAGGTTTATGAAATGCTGTGCCTGAACTGCCATCAGCCGGATGGCCGCGGTCTCGGCGGAGTCTACCCGCCACTGGCCGGCAACCCTGCCGTGACCCCCGCCGCCGCCGAAAGGCTGATATCCATTCTCATTCACGGCCTCAATGGACCGCTTCGTGTCGGGGACATGAAATTCAACAATGTCATGCCTCCCTCGGGACTCGACAATCAGCGAATCGCCGATGTGCTCAATTACATTTTCCATGAATTCGGATCCGGGGATCCAACGGTCATTACCGAATCGCAGGTTGAGACTGTGAGACGGTCACACAGCGGCCGGACAAAGCTCTTCCATACCAGTGAGTTCTGAGTCCCGAAACGGCTTTCTCAGTTTATTGCCACCCCCGGTTCATCCTCTTTGTTCAGATCGTCGTGAATGATTTGAATATGTGTAATTGGTGATATTCGACTGCATGGTGGCGCTTCCGCCGTCATGGATGCCATGCATCACCGCGCCGGTCTGCATCTCCCGCCTTCCCATTTATTTAAAGCATCCCGCACAGTTGCATGGTGGGAAATCTATTGACACTCGGATTTCAGTAACATTAGGTTCATCGTGACTATTGTCACTGACTCTTGTGCGGCAATTTCATCCAGGGAATAAGGGATAAAAAAGTATGCATCGCCACCTTCACAAACTATATCTTTTTGTTATTTCAATTCTGCTGTCGAATCCTGCTTTCGGTCAGCCACAGCTTGAGGAAATCTTCAATCTGGACGGCAGCGATGCGGACAGGTTCTTCGCATCACTGAGGGATGGTGATGTGATTTATTTTGCCGGCCAGACGTCGAGTGTCGATTTCCCTGTCACGAGTCCCGTACAGGCTGCTTTCGGTGGCGATGACGACGATTCAGAGCCGGGGGACATGATTGTGGTCAAGTTCAACGCGGCGACGGAGACGATTGAATGGGCAACCTACTTTGGCGGCAGCGGTTCCGATGCGGCGACAGGTCTGAGTCTTGATGGATCGGGGAATCTGGTGGTCAGCGGGTGGACCACTTCGACGGATTTCCCGACCATGAATCCGATACAGCCTGCTCACGGCGGACTGTCTGACGGAGTGATTCTCAGGATCAGCCCATCGGGTGAGCTGCTTTTTTCGACATACCTCGGTGGATCTGATGCCGACCAGTTTTCGGATACCGCCCGGGATTCCACCAATTCAAGCAGTATCTTCTGCGGTTTTACCGCTTCGGTTGATTTTCCGGTTCCGGAATCCAATCCGGATACTGCGGATACCGAAAAACCCGGTGCAGGCAATGCCGACTACATAGTCCTTGCGCTGGGCGATGACAATTCCCTCAAGTGGGTCACCATACCCGACACACACCGTAATTTTTCAGCAAATGAAGTTGCCAATGCGGTGGCCGTTGACAATGGCGGCACGATCCTGGTGACCGGCTACGCGGAGAGTTCCAACTTTATCAACAACACCCTCTTCGGGAGTCACAGTGGCGGGAGAGACCTTTTTCTTGCCAAAATCAATGGTGCCAATGCGGATCGTCAGGATTCTGTTCTCTATGGCGGCAGCGGGGATGATGCCGGCAATGATGTGATTATCGGGTTCAACGGCGTTGCCGTCGTCGTGGGACAAACCAGTTCCACCGATCTTTCGAGTCCGCTTTTCCAGCCGACCTACGGGGGCGGGGATTCTGATGCACTGCTGGCGACCTTTAACTACGGCTCATTCCGGATGTCCCGGGTCGGTGGTTATTTTGGCGGCAGTGGAAACGATTTCGCCCGCACCGCTTTTCTCGATCCGAATGGAAATGTGCATGTGGGTGGAGCCACCACATCAGAGGACCTTCCATTCGACCGGATTTCTGACAATGATCCGGCCCAGGCGACCTACGGCGGTGGAGGTTTCGACAGCTTTCTGCTCAGGATGAATGCCGGACTGAGTTTCGGCAGCCCATCCATGAATCTGCGGCACGCCAGCTATTTTGGCGGCCCGGGAGAGGAAACCATTACATCCCTGCATCTGAGTCCGTATGTGGACCCGCCAGCCGGCAACTTCGATCCTTACGCGGTTGCCTTTGCCGGCTTCGGGGCCCCTCCGGAGGCATTGCAGTCAGTGAGGGCTGATGCCATTCCGGTGAGGACCAGTGAAAGTGCACCGAAAGCGGTCCGCGCTCAGTATCATGCAGCGCGCGAATCGGGTAACCTCCCTGATCTTGAGATTGAGATTAAACCCCGTGATCCGCTGGTTCACCTCGCTGAAGAGGAAGTTGTTCTGGTAGTGACCAACAAAGGAGAAGCTCCGGCCATTGAGATTGCAATATATCTCGAGGCGGAGCAACTGATTTCAGGGGATCTCACAGTCGAGATTCTGAATGCTTTTTTCGAGGGAGAACTTCTGCCAACAGATGATGAAGAAGGTGAATATCAGTTGCCTGGTGTTGTTTTTCTGAATCCGGGGGAATCGATTGAAGTGACGGTGCTGCTGAGGAGTCTTGGCGGGGCATTGCTGGCGGACGAGCCAGGCGTGGGCTTTACTGCAGAGGCTGATCCACTCGGACCCGACGCCAATCCCGATGATAATACAAAGTCATTTCTGATCCCGGTTCAGACCTCTCCGGATATATCTGTGGAGCTGGTGGAAGCGACTCAGGACGAGCCGGGTGCCGACCCGAGGGCAGCTTCATTCACTTACCGCATTGCCAATATCGGAAGCAGGGCGGCGGATAATTTGGAGGTGCTGGTCAGCGGTCTGAATCTCCGGAATGTAAGTTACGAATTCATCGGGCAGCCCGCACAACCCCTGGCCGATCTGAATGGCACGGCGGAGGTCACCATTCCTGCAGGAACACTCGAGCCGGCTCAGGAAACGCTGCTCACTATCCGCGGGCAGTTGGCGGAACCCGTCAACCAGGGATCATCCACGACCGCCCGCACCAGCCATCCCGGAGACCTGAATACAGAAAACAACTCAGCCACCGGCGAGAATGAAGGGAAAATTTATGACTATGCCGTCAGTGTTATCGGGAACGTCATTCACTACGCGAGACCAGTTGATGGGCAGAGCGATTTACTGCACGAAACTGAAATCGAAATCAAGCTGACCATTCCCGAAGACTATCCCCTCGAGGGAATCGAATCCGCGGTGGTGACGATCCAGCACAATGGCAATATCAGCAGCCTATCCACATCCCCCCCGGAAATTGGCCAGTGCAATGGTCTGGGAGAAACCACCATGGAATGCCGCTTCTCACCCTCCGAATTTTTTGAACCGGACTCATCACTGCCGCCGGGCACCATCCGACTCAGGCTGACAGACAATCTGGGAATGGGGCCGTTTCCCGATCTCATCAACATGACCTTTTCTCTCGTCGGCGACGGCGACCTGGCAAATCTTCCCAATAACTACGCCGAGGCTCCTCAGGACATGACCCGCAAGGGAGTTTTGAGCCTTACCCGTGTCTCAAACAATGCGGTAACCATCAAGCTGGAGGACGGATCCATCGGTGTGGTCGTGACCCAGGTGGTCAGAGTCCGTAATGACGGTCCCGGGACAGTGAACGATATTCAGCTGATGCTGCTCGAGCGTGACAACCACGCTCATATCGGAGGACGGATCTTCGAACCAGCCAGAATCATTTCTGACGGCAGTCCCGGTGCCACCGTGACAACCAACTCCGCCGAGGAAACGGTTGAGATTCCATCATTGGAACCGGATGCCGAGGTCGTCGTCGAGGTTATCGATCTGCTGCCACTTGTAGCAACAGGGACAGGAGAAGTCCTGGACGGAGGATCAGTCCTCGGTCTCATGAGTCTTATTACAGCCGGCGGTGACGATCTCACCGATTTGAGCCTCTTTGTGGATATCGATGACCGGCTTAACTTCATTCCGGACAATACTCTTTCCTACCAGAATGAGGAGAGTCCGGACATGGCTGTCACAATCGAATCGCAGCGAATCGAAGTCTCTACAGAGGATGGGCAGAGGATCCCGTTCCTTGTAACAGAAATCCTTGTCTCCAATATCGGGGCGGCCCCTGTGATTGACGGGAAACTGGAATTAAACCAGACCGGAGTTGTTCCCGGCGGCATTATCAGAAGGCCGCCGAACCTCTTCCATGTGGCATACACACAGCCGGGTCTTCCGGATGATCCACTGAGGAGGCTGATAGAAGTCGGGAATATCGATGCGGGGGCATCCGTGAAGTTCCTGCTTCGCGATGAAATAGCAAGCCCCGGGTCGGACCTGGTCTGCGCCCTGTCCGGTGATGTGACACACAATTCCTATGATGCCAATGTGCTGAATAACTCCATTGAGCGGAACTTCGAGTATGACCCATTCTACCAGACCCTGGATTATGGCGTGGAATTTCTGATCCAGACTCGCGAGACGATTATCCTCGATGGATTCCGGGTGCCGGTTGTCCGCACCAGGCTGGAATTCACCGTGACCGGGGATGGAGAGACAGAGAATCTGCCACCCTTCAGGCTGCTGTTCAGTCATCCCGGTGCATCGGAGCAGGTCAGGCTTGTGCCGAAGGATCCATCGATACCCGTCCCCGGATCCGGTCTTCAATGCCAGTCCATATCGGATTTTCTGACGGAGTGTCAGTTTTCCGCGGAAACTGCCCGCAACTTTCTGGTGGAGTTCATTGACCGGGTAAGTTCTCCGACGGAGCAGAGTGTTCTCAGGAGTCGTGCTGATATCGAGGGCGACGGGGAAGTGCCGTCGGCTGATAATAATAACAGGGTTGAGTCCACCCTCGAATACAACCCGGAGCCGGCGGCCGATGTCAGGGTCACGGCAGCTCCCCGGAGCGGTGAGGCCCCGACTCTCCACTACAGGGATACTGTTACCAATCAGTTCATCATCGAAAATCTTTCTCAGGATGCAACTGCCAGGGCTGTGGAAGTGACGATTGCATACGAATACACTCCGCCCCTTCCTGAAGGATCTCCGGTCCTTGTGGTGGTGGAGAAAGTCGGGGGAGACCTTCCATCAGAAGCAGCAGCATGTCTGGTATCCGGTAACGCAGGTGGCTGCTCTATCGGAGATATTGAACCCGGTGGTCAGCGGGTTCTGTCCATCACCTCGGCATTTACAGGACTTCCTTCAGATGAAGACGACTACCCGACTTT